>NZ_JQNN01000002.1 GCF_000745265.1 Massilia sp. 9096 | reverse complement strand
CCGTTCACAAGCCGTCTATACACTTGGGTGACGCTTTTCCCCCGCTCGCCAACGCCACATGCGTCTCGCAGCCAGCGCCGAACCGCCTCCCGTTTTTATCGTAAGAATATAAGCAGCTTATAACGGCCATTCTCAACAAGAAGTTGGACGGCTGGGCTTCATCGACCGGTTATTAGCTCTTATAACAGCTCATGTACCCCGCTTCTGCCGAGCCAAACGCTGTTTCCTGCGCGACAAGGGGATAGAGCAAGACTGCTCAATGAAGGTGGACCTGGTGATGGCAAGCCGTCGGGACTACCGTGTCGAGAGCCGATGCGGAAACCTCGTGCAACGGTTGTGTCGCATTAAAAGTCCGAGGTCGCGATTTTCCTAACGGGGCGTTTTCCTTAGCCGGGACGGTCTAGTCCGGCCGGCGCATAGAATTGATCGGGGCTTTGTCGCATTGTCGAGCGAGGGCGGTTCTTCCCTTGGTGCGCATGACCTTGGCTTATGCCGGACGGAACTGTCGTGCCAGCGCATGAAATTGGTCGGCGAACGATATCGCGGCGACGCCATCGATCACGAACTGACCTTTGCGAATCATGTGCATGAGCTGGGTGCCAGCGAATACATTGGCGTCAGCGCGAAACGACTTGAAGCCAAGCATCGGCCTGGTTACGCGCTTGACCGCACGATGATCCTGCTCGACGATGTTTTGAGGTACTTGGCCAGTGCACGGTGGATCCGGGGAGCCATGACGGCGTTGATCTCGTCGATGGCGGCCTTCTTGGCGCCGCTTTTATCCATCACGATTCTTTCGGGCACACCGTTCTCGCGCACGGCTTTTTCGAAGAATTGCTTGGCAGCAGTCATATTGCGGTGCGCTGCGCTGTCAGAACGAAATCGACGGGCTTGCCTTTCTTTGTCAACGGCACGGTAGATACTTCCAGTGGCTCTGGTGCAAACTGAAGCTGCGCTAGAATGACGGCCTTTGCCCCGGCATTCGCAACTACACCAGCAAGAGCGACCTGTTCAAGGGTCGACACTTCGAACAAGAGATCATCATCCAGTGCGTGCGCTGGTACCTGCGCTACAAGCTGTCGTATCGTGACGTTGTCGAGATGATCGCCGAGCGAGGACTGCCGATCGCTCACACGACAATCCTTCCCTGGGTTCAGCGGTATGTACCGGAGTTCGACAAACGCTGGAGCCGCTTCGCGGCATCAGCTGGAACCTCGTGGCGGGTAGACGAGACCTACGTAAGAATCCGTGGCCGGTGGGCATATCTCTACCGTGCAGTGGACGCGTCAGGCAAGACGGTCGACTTCCGGCTGAGTCCGCGGCGCAACGTCGCCTCAGCGAAAGCGTTCTTCCGCAAGGCACTGCGCTACCAGCGCCAACCACCCGAGACGATTACGCTGGATGGTTACGCAGCCTCGCACCAGGGTGTTCGTGAACTTAAAGAGCAAGGGCAGCTACCTGACTTGACGAAGCTTGGCTCGTCGAAATACCTGAACAATCTGATCGAGCAGGACCATCGCAACGTCAAATCCAAACTAGGACCGACGCTGGGCCTGAAAGGTTTTACTTCCGCCGCCACGACAATTCGAGGCATCGAGCTCATGCATCGCATCCGCAAAGGCCAGTTCGACCTATAAGATCTGGTAACTCAGGGGCAAACTACGCCTGAAATCTGGGCAGCTGTGCTCGCTGCATGAGCTGCCTGCACATATAGCCACTTGACGCGTCCCTTATCCAAAATTTCCACTAAAGCCAGTCGCGGCATATTCGGCCCGGAAAATCTGCTGCGTGTTCAACAATGCGACAGAATCATACGAGTTGCGCTCGCAGAACTGCCGCCAACGGTCAAGGACTTGTGTTACTGGTCGCCAGTAATCTTTCCAGCCCAGCTATAGTGCACGAGGACGCTTCGCCAAGTAGTCGGTTGCGTGTAAGCGCCCAGCGCACTGCTTGTGCGCTCGTGAGCCCTCGACACAGGCCGCGTTCGCGTGCGACTATAACGCCTACCTGGCCCGCGCTGCCAAGAAGTACTCTTGAGGCAGCGCTTTGCCGTGCGCTCTCTGCATACGCCAGTGCGTGGCGATCGACGGATGGCTCGTGGCGTCCAAGATGCGTTGCGCCTCTGGGAGTTGGCTGAGGTAGCGCTCGGTATTCATGCTGGCGGTGAAAACGCGCTGGAGTTCGCTGGCGGCTGGCGACACCAGGTCGACGAAGCCGGGCAGGCTGAGGGCAATGACCAGGCCGGCTGGGTCAAAGTCCACGAACGCGTGGACGGGCAGGCCCAGCTGGTCGAGCAGTGCCACCACATGGTCCTGTCGGTACACCGGGCTCCCGCGAAACAGGACGAGCGGATTAGCACCGGCCCCAGATAGGTCAAACGTCGTGTGCTCGATGCCCGCGAATGCTTCCCAGTTTTCGACCACCAGCACGGCATCGTGGCCGTTCTCGCGGCTGACGAGCTGCCACTCAATGTCGAGGTTCGCTCCGTCTGGCATGTGCATCTCCCTGCCGCCGAGGAGCAGGGGCCGGCTAGGCAATGCTCGGACGGCGACGCGATCCTGCCTAACCGCGGCCGGGGTGAGCTTCTCGTTTCCCCCAAGATCCAGGCTTTCAGCCCGAGATAGGGCGTCCCACGAGGCGCTCGTGGTCGTGGCGGCGTCGATCCCCTCGGCCGCGCGCAGCAGCGCGGCTACTTCCTGCTTGTCACGGTCCGTGAACATGATAGAAGCACCTTTTGCATGGCCAATGCTGTAGGTCTTGACAAAACGGGTTAGCACTGCGCTCGCAGTGAAGCGCGACTTCTCGCTGTGATACACGCGCAGTAAGCTGATGATCAGGTTCTTTTCCATGCCAAAACGTCGCCTACAACAATGTTTCCGGACCTGGCATGCGTCGGCGCGCGCTCTTGCCAGGAGAATTCGAAGCCCCGCGTGGCGCCGGCGCGCACGGTGCCGACTCGGAGCGAGTGCATCACATACAGAAGCCATGCGCGGTCATCCAGGTCTGCATAGACCAACTGCTGGCGCTTCCACTCAAGGGCTGACAACGGCTCCACCTGGGCGTGCACGGCGGCGATGTAGCATCGATAGAGAGGTCGGGGGGTGTCAGGATGTCCTCGCGCACGACCTTGGCGATGTCGAACACCCAGCCTGGATGCTCGCTGCGCAGGAAGTAGAGGAGGGTGCCATCCTCTGGCATGTACAAGCGCTTGGCGTTTTCGAGCTTTTCATGCGCGACCGTCACCTGGCGCGCAGCGGCGGCTTTAAGTGTCTCCTGGCTGTGGAATGCGCCCTGGACCTTGTAATACGCCGTTTCGTGCGCACGGCGCTGTCGGTCAAGGGCATCGCGCTTGCCCCGCAGCTTGTCGAGAGCGTCTTGCTTGTCCTGCAGAGCGTGACCCGCGGCCGGGTCCGGAGCAGGGTGGCTTGCTGCATGCTGCCAGCGGCCCTGGTTCGCACTTGCGTCTTGGAGCTCTTTATCGAGCTGCGGCCGGCGGGCGTCATGCACTGCGGCGGCGCGCTCCTCTTCCTCCTGGTGGGCTTTACCGATCTGGTCGAATGCCAGATCATACTGGTCGCCCAGCTGTCGTAGCCGGTGTTGGGCCGCGTCCTTGTGAATGCGGAAGTTGTCCTTTTCGACCTGCTTCATCCTTTCATAGCTGTTGGAGATCTCCGACTGTTCCCCAAGCAGGGCACGGCGCCTTTCCTCCAGCTGTACAAGTTCGTCGCGCAGCTGCTGGGAGCGCGCCACCAAGGCTTCCTTCTTCTTCAGTTCGTGGCGCTCGAAGTCGGCGTGCTGCTGCTCGAGGTCGCCCGCCCTGGCTTCTGCAAAGCCGGCGTCGTTTGTGGCCGCCTGCTGCTTGCCGCGCAGCTCGCCGGCCTGCACGGTGAATCCTTCGGTCTCTTGGACCAAGGCGGCCTGGTAGTACCGTAGCTCGGCACTGGTCGCATGGATGCGCAGGTCGAGGTGCGTGAGCAGGCTCATGCACTTGGCTTTCACTTCGCCCATGGCCACCTCCGCCGCAGACAGGCGGCTATCAGCCTGTTCGACCGCGGCCATAGTCGGCGCCAGAGTCATCACATCGGTGTAGGCGTGGTAGTGCCGTGGCCAGTCCTCGATCTTCCTGCGATCGCCTGAGACCGACAGTGTGCTTCCGTGGTCGGCAACACACTCGACGACGATCCCCTGCAGGTCGTCGAAGTTGGTCTTGCGGCGGAACATGCCGGCGACGATCTTCTCGATCTGAGGGAGAGGGCGGTTTGTCGGCGTGACGGAATAGTCCGCCGTGAGTTCGCGCAAGTATCGCTGCCGCTGCCGATCGCGCGTGGCCGATGGAATGGCCTGGATGATCGCCGGTATTCGGACAGCGATTCGATCTGCTGCTCGCAGCACTGGAAGCCCTGCATCTTCAGGTGCTTGACGACGCCTTGCGTGCGCACCAGTTCACTATCCGGAAGGACGAATTGGCGCGGCTCGAAGCCGTGGCGGATGAAGCGGTAGATCACCTTCTCGCCGTTGCGGTCCGAATGAACGGCGACCTGGCGCTTCTCGCCGTGGCGCTCGTATTCGAAAACGATGTAGGATGTGTCTCGGGGCAGGTAATACCCGACGAACGATTGGCGCCCGGCCTCTTGTGTGACGATCCGATTCGGGCTCTCCCCGTAGAACACTGGTAGCAGCCGCAGCATTAAAGTCTTGCCGGCGCCATTCCGGCCGGTCAGCACTGCGCCATCGTCGACCCGCATGTCAACGATTCTCCCGCTGCTCAGGGAGTCGATGAGAACCATTCGGGTGAGGGCATATCGGTTGGATTCTTCAGCTGGAGGCACTTGGATGACACCGGGGAGGTCGGGGATCGCAGGTTCTGTCATCATGCTTTACCTTAGCGCGTTACTTGACTTACTGCAATAAATTATCGGCGCATGTTGCGGTGCTGCTGTCGTACCTATCGGTAGCAGTGGGGCAGTTTGATCTCAAAATACCGGGCTTTGCACACCTAGTCAGCCGACAATTCTTACTCGACATTAGAAAATGTATTGTCGACTGATTTCGATGCGGTTGTGTCATCGCAGCCTGCGCTTTCATGCTAGCCTCGCGGCGTCTACTGCTTGTACATGCGCCGATCAAACGTGAAGGGCCGCAGCATCGTCAACTTTACACGGACGTAATCCGGGTGCAGCGGATTGACGATGACATTGCTCTCCTCCGGCAAGACGACTGACGGGACTCGCATCGCCAAGGTTTCACTGCGCTCGAGCCAGGCTCGCCCAAGGCCCTGTACGCTGGTTGAAGTTGGCAGTTCGTCCCATCCGGTGGGAAGTTCGCTTGCGGCAGGCGTGAAGATATCGCACTCATCCGGAAAGTCGACCGCGACCAGAACCAGCGGAGGCAGCGGCGCCTGACCTACATGCACGAACTTCTCCAGTGCGCAGATAGCGATAGATGCGCCACAGTACAGCGCTGGCATCCCGACCGGATTCCAACGCCCGCCGTACAGTGCCGAGCCAGCACACAAGCGGTCAAGCGCATACTTGCGTTGAGCGATGCGCCACAACCTCATACGGCGCCGCCAGTGGCGATCGCATTAAGAACTTGCCGTACGGCTTTCGCTCCAGGTTCCGTATCCAGATAGTCAAGCGGGGCCCCGCCCAGGAAAGCTTGGTTGGGCGAACGTAGCCATTGTTTGGCCGCGGTCTCGTCTTCAAAAACGTCTTCTGCCATCGCAGCGACATCAGCCAGGCGCCACAGCCGTTCGGAAGCTGCCGAGTCTAACAGTGCATGGAGTTTGATCAGCCTGTGTGCCGTGGTATCGGGTACCCGTGTGATTGCCCGTATGCGGGCTGCTGGCACCTCGAAATAGTCGCCGGCGGCGGTTAGCAGATCGGCGTCGAAGCCGGTACGAATTGCTGCGACCGGATCGCGACCTGCCTTCAAGTCGTGGCGGAGCGCCGCGAACGTGTTTAGTGTTGACTTCGCGGTCGTCCGCTTACGTGGCATTTTTTCCTGCTGAGCCGAGTTTGTCATAAAACCTCCATTTGAATTGTTATGATATACCAAATGGAGCGCCATGTCCTTGAGTGTAGCGGACCGCAGATCGCGAATCCTCTCAAGGATGCGGCAAGTCGTGCTCCCAATGGCTGTGGTGCAAACTTTTAGCTCGGCTAGAATGACGAGCTTTGCCCAGCATGCCCAACCGTCCCAGCAAGACTAATCTGTTCAAGGCCGACACTTCGAGCAGAAGTGGACTTCCCCCGGTTCAGTAGAAAAATCTCGACCTCACGCTGAGGCGCGCTCGAAAGCCTCAGGGCTGATACCGCCCAGATGGCTGTGGCGCTTGGTTCGATTGTAAAAGACTTCGATGTAGTCGAAGATATCGGCCCGGGCCAAGTCCCGGGTTTTGTAGATGCGCTTGCGGATGCGCTCCTTTTTCAAACTGCTGAAGAACGATTCCGCGACAGCATTGACGCTCCTATGTCAAGAAGTCTTCGCTGCCGATGCCAAATCTACAAGAATCAGTGGGTAGAGCTCTCGCACAATATATCGCTTCAGGCACCGATGGATTTCCTTGCTCGACATGCCTTCGGCAGTGCGACGTTCGACGTATGCGCGGGTTCGAGGTTCGCTTCGCATTCGCACCATGGCGATAGTCCACAGTGCATTGTTTGCCTGTCTGTCGCCGCCACGGTTCAGTCGGTGACGTATTGTTTTGCCAGAGGATGCTGGTAGCGGATTCACGCCACACAGTGCGGCGAGTGCTGCCTCGCTATGCAAGCGTTCAGGATTGTCGCCAGCGACTGCGATGAGTGTGGCTGCGGTCTGTGGTCCGATACCAAACTGCTCACGCAGCCGTGGCGCCGCCTGGCTTGTCAGTTTCTCTAGAGAGCTGTCAAGCTCCTTTAGTTCGGCCGCGAGCGCTAACCAGCGCTTCGCTAGCAGACGCAGTGTCGTGGTCAATGTCTCCAGTTGTGTGCTCGTCCCCAAGTTCCGCAAATGTGCGCATGCCGCAACGCATTGTTCTGCCTTTGCTTTCCAAAGTCGTTCACGAATTTCCTGCGGAGCGCTGACTAGGATTGCCCTCAACTGATTGATGGCCTGGGTCTTGGCCTTGACTGCGCTTCGTCTCGCAACAGAAACGATGCGCATCGCTTCAGCAGCTCCGCAATGCGACTTGGGGATAGCAGTGGCGTCCCCAGAAAGCACGGATCGTGCAGCACTTTCTGCATCGGCCGGATCAGATTTTCCTTTCAACCGTCGCTTGCTGCGGTCCGGGCGATTGACCTCTAAAACTTCGATACCTTGCTCGCGTAAAACGCGGGCAAGGCCTGCACCATAAGTTCCAGTACCTTCGACTCCAGCGCGTGTAACGCGGCCCAGGGAGCGTGCCCAAGCTAACAATTTCTGGTAACCGCTTGCAGTCGTCGGCGTCACTAAAGTTCCGATCAACTTTCCTGCATCATTTATTACCGCGCCAACATGCGTATCCAAGTGTGTATCGACGCCGAGAATCACCTCGTTTTGCATTGATTGGTTATCCAAATCGTCTCCTTGTTCAAGGTAGGCGCATTACCAATCCCATTTGCTGGACAGGACACTCACGGTGCAGAACAAAGCTCCTATTAGGTCACAGGCATCTGGCCCGGTAACGCTCGGGGAACGCTCTGACCAAACCGACAGGTCAACGCAAAGGCAACAGGCCAATCCCAGCACGGGTCAGATTTGGCAGGCGTTCTCGACCATAATAGACTGAGTATCCCAGCAGTTGCCGCGTCGGCTCATGCTCGGCTCGAGGTTGTTGGCCTCGCAGAAGCGGCGCCAGTCGTCGCTTCCATATTGGCTGCCTTGATCGGAATGTACCAGTACCGGCTTCTTTGGCTTGCGTCGCCAGACTGCCATCAGCAAAGCATCGATCGCCAGCTCGCGCGACAAGGTCAAGCCTGATCAGGCGCATCGACGGTAAATTCTCGATTCAGTCGATTTGGAGCAATGATTGAAGGCCGGCCAGCAATCCTTCTGGGTGCTTTGTAGCCGCGTACAGCCTTGATCTTATTGACCTGCATGAGCCGCGCTACACGATTACGTCCGCAAGTCTCGCCGGCTTCTCGCAGATCGCCAAAGACGCGGTTGGCGCCGTAGACACCGCCGCTTGCCGAATACGAATGCCGGATTGCCTCGACCAAGCGAGCATCTTCCTTCGCTCGTTCCGATATCGGCTGGTGCAGCCATTGATAAAACCCGGCTCTGGCCACTTTCAAAATGCGGCACATAAGCACAAGCGAAAACTCGTGCCGATGCTCGTTCATGAACGGTACTTTACTCGGGCTCCCTGGCAAAGTACCGTGCGGCTTTTTTTAGCAGATCGCGCTCCTCTTCCAGACGGCGCATCTGGGACCGCAGCCGCAGGATCTCGCTTTTTGCTTCGACCAACTCGGCACTTTGCTTCTCGTCCTTTGTTGGCATCACTGCTTTGACCCACTTGTACAAACTATGGGCCGATACCCTCAATCGGGCTGCAACCTCCGGGACAGGGTAGCCCCGCTCGACCACTTGCCTGACTGCTTCTTCCTTGAATTCCGGTGTGTAACGCTGCGTGCTCATTTATTTCTCCTATGCTCAAATCATAGGTCAGAAATGTCTACCAGAGTAGGGGAAGTCCAGCTTACGAAAGCGAGTGTCGATAAACATACCCTTGTCTCTCCCGGCTTGCATGTAAGTTGCGGGCTTGCCAATTACAACGAATCCTAACTCACATATAGATCGTATTGACAGTCCGCTTCCAGATATTGAAGTTTAACGCTTCGATATTTTGCAAAGTTATTTTTTGGGAAATTGAATTGTTTTGCTTTTAACGGCAAAAAGGACATTTTCACCGTATGTACTCGCATCTGCGTCTCCTCGCCGCAACGGCAATGCCGATTTTTGTTTTTTTTGATGATCAGCAGCAACAAGGTCAGTAAAATCACTGCGCCATTTCAAAAAAGTTGCTGTCAATAAACTTGGGTCAGCATTCATCGCCTTAAGTTAACAATTCAAGCCTTCGAAAAAAAATTTCATGCGTGTTCCGGTCAGGTTTTTCACTCTTATCGTAGTCTCTTTGGCATCTTCTCCCGCGCTGGTGAGTGCCCAGACCCAGTCCGACATCAATGCGGCGGGGCGACAGGGTGATGCGATTCAAAATCAGCAGCAGCTGCAGCTCCTGCGCGACCAGCAGGCGGCGCGCCGTGCGCTCGCGCCGAACGGCATCGATCTGAACCAGCTTGCCCCGCCAAAGGCAGCGCCCACAGCTAGCCTCACCTGCCAGAACATCAGCAAGATCCTAGTGATCGATGCGCCTTTCTTTCCCGAGAAGGCACTCGTGCAACTCAATCAGGATTACGCCGGTAAATGCTTGGCGGTAAAAGACATTGAGGCGATATTGGCCAGCGTGACGCGGTTTTATATCGAAAAAGGCTATATCACCACCCGCGCTTATTTGCCTGAACAGGATTTGAGCACACATCGCCTAGTGATCAAGGTCGTGATCGGCCAGGTGCAAAAGATCAGTGTCGAAGATGGCGGCAAGCACAGCGTGTCGGTGCCAACTATTTTTCCAGGTGCGATTGGAAAACCTCTGAATCTGCGCGATTTCGAGCAGGGTATCGATCAGATCAATCGCCTCGCATCGAATAACGCGCAGATGGACGTTGTTCCGGGGAGCGGTGTCGGCGAAAGCATCGTCGTCGTGCGCAACGCGCCGTCGTTTCCAGTGCATGGTCTGGCAACCTACGATAACCAAGGCAGCGTGTCGACTGGCGCCAACCAGGCTGCGGCCACCGTGGGTGTCGACAACATCCTGGGCTTTGATGAGTACCTCAGCATGACGCGCCGCACCTCGGTGCCATCGAGCGGCGCGCACAAGTCGTCCACCGACGACGTTAACTTTTCCATTCCTTTCGGGTACAACTTGCTGACGCTGGACGCCAGCGCGTCGCGCTACGAGAGCGTGCTGGTCACGCCCAGCGGCCAACAGCTGCTGTCCAGCGGCACCAGCCATAACCGCTCCGTGTCCCTCAACCAGGTCAATTACCGTGACCAGAACAGCCGCTGGTCCACGTCCGAAACCTTCACGGCCAAAAGCGCCAACAATTATCTGGCCGACCAGTTGCTGGGCGTGAACAGCCGCAATCTGAGCGTGCTCGACCTGGGCACCAATTATTCGGTCACGCTGGGTGGCGGCTATATGGTCGGGCAGCTCGACTATCAGCGCGGCCTGAAGGCCGATAAGGCGCTGCAGGACATGCCCGGCCTGGAGCGACAATCGCCGCATGCGCAATTCAATAAATGGACGCTCGACCTCGACTTCACGCGCAGCTTTGCGGCGCTGGGCCAGGACTTCGTGTTCAACACACATTTCAATGGTCAGTATGCGCCCCAAGCCTTGTTCGGTTCGGAACAGATCGCCATCGGCGGAATTTATTCGGTGCGTGGCTTCAATAACCTCGTCATCCTTGGCGACAAGGGCTACTACCTGCGCAACGAATTATCGATGCCTAAGTCGTTCACGATCGGAGGCGAGCCCGCCACCGGACGCCTGCGTGCCGGTTTCGATTACGGTCACGTGATCAGCACCGCCAATGGCGTGCAGGAAGGCACGCTAAGCGGCTTGACCTTCGGCCTGTCCATGACGATCCGCCGCTTCACGGTCGAGCTGTTCGAATCATCACCGCTGACCTTGCCCCACGAATTGAAACGCGAGTCGGCCCAGACTTGGTTCCGCTTGACCTACGGCATCTGATAACGAATAAAGAGAACAAGAATGAACAAGATTTTTCGCGTCATCTGGAATGCCAGGACCGCTTGCTGGACCGCTGTTTCCGAATTCGGCAAGACCGCCGGCGGCGGCGGCGCCTCGAGCGTCGCCACCGCAACCGCGGCGGTGGCGCTGACCTTAAGCGTGCCGCTTTACAGCTTCGCCAGCGCACCGCCCACGCCTACGGCGCTACCAACCGGCGGCAACACGACGTCGTACGTCGCGCCGAACGGTGTCACCGTCGTCAACATCGCAACGGCCAACGGCGCCGGCCTGTCGCACAACTACTTTACCCAGTACAACGTGCAGTCGAACGGCATGGTGCTCAACAATGGCGACTCCAGCCAGATGAGCCGTGTCTCGCAACTGGCCGGTCAGGTTTCCGCCAACCTGAACCTGGTCAATCCGGCGTCGGTCATCCTGAACGAAGTCGTGTCGAACAACCGCACGACGCTGGCCGGCTATACCGAAGTGCTGGGCACCAAGGCCGACGTGATCGTCGCCAACCAGTACGGCATCACCTGCTCCGGCTGCGGCTTCATTAACAGCCCGCGCGTCACGCTCACCACGGGTGTGGCGCAACTGAACAGCGACGGTAGCATGGGACTGCTGAAAGTCGGCACCGGCGACATCCTGATCACCGGCAGCGGGTTGAATGCGACCAACCAGCAGGTCCTGGACCTAGTGGCGCGCTCGGTGGTACTGGATGGCCAGATCAATGCGCAGGACGTCGGCATCGTGGCCGGCGCCAACCAGTGGAACTACGCGACCCGCGCCGTGAGCGGTCCGGCGGACGCCACCGGCTTGGCACCGACGCGCGCCATTGACAGCACGCTACTGGGCGGCATCTACGCCAACCGCATCCGCCTGATCGCCACCGAGGCGGGCGTCGGGGTGCGCATGCTAGGCGATGCGGCCGCGTCAGCAGCGGAATTCTCGCTCACGTCCGCCGGCAAGGTGATTCTGCAAAATCATGTTTCGGCGCAGACCGACCTGAACCTAGCCGTCACCAGCGGCGATGCCCAAGCGCTGCAGTTGAACGGCACGTCCCTGAGCGCCTCCCAGGACATCAACGTCAGCGTCAGCGGCAACGCCGCGCTCCTGGGCGGCGCCATGGTCGCGTCGCGCGACGTGGCGATCAATGTCGGCGCATTGGCCGACACGGCCGCCGCAGGCAACCTGGCCGACAACAACCGGCGCTATGCCGGGCGCAACATGCACCTGTCGTCAGCCGGCGCAGCCACGCTGGACGGCACTAGCTGGAGCAGCGTGCAGGCCCTAGACGGCCAGTTCGGCGCCCTGGCGCTGGGCGCCAATAGCACTCACGTGTATGCCGGCACCAGCGAGTCGCTCTCGACCAATGCGGGCGACATGGCGCTCGGCAACGCCCTGCTCAAGAGCACGAACGACCTGAGCCTGAGCGCCGTCGGCCAGCTGTCCACGACCGGCGGCGCCGGCCAGGGCATCGAATCGACGAATGGCAACGTGTCGCTGGCGGCTACCAGCGGCCTGGTCAACGCCGGCCAGATCAGTGCCGACGCGGGCGGCGTGCGCGTGCGCGCGAACGGCACCGTCAGCAACAGCGGGACGGTCCACGCGGCCGGTACGCTTGACATCGCCGACCGCAACGGCGGCGCCACGCAAAACCTGAGCAACACCGGTACACTGCTGGCAGACGGATCGATGCGCATTGGCGGCGCGGCGCTTGCCAACGCGGCCGGCGCCGTGATCCAGGCGAACACGGGCAGCACGGTCCAGGGCGCCAGCCTGAACAACCAAGGCACCTGGCTGCTGTCGACCCATGGTGCGCTCGACACGGTCGGCGTGAGCGGCGCGCTCACTAACCAGGGTGTCCTGCAATCGGACCGCGACCTCGCCTTGACCGCCAACACGGTTGCCAACCAGGGCACGCTGCTCGCCGGCGGCAACCTGACGGCCAACTTGGGCACGGCCCTGAACAACACGGCGACCGTGCAAGCCGGCCAGGCGCTCACCGTGACCGGCAATGCGGCGCTGACGAACGGCGTCGACGGTAAAGTGCTCGGCAATACGATGGCGATCGGGGCGGGCAGCCTGGATAACGCCGGCGTACTGCAAGCCACCAGCGGTAGCGTCACGACGTCGGGCCAACTGCACAATGCAGCTAGCGGCGTGATGGCGCTGGCCACTGCCGACGGCGCGGGTGCGGCGGTGAGCGCGGCCAGCTTGACCAATGCCGGGCAACTGCAGTCGAAGGGCACGCTGGCCGTGAACGTGGGTGCCGGCGGCCTGAACGACAGCGGCACGATGCTGAGCGTCGGCGACCTGAGCGTCACGGCGCAGAATGCAGCGCCCGGCAACGTCGTCATCGACGGCGTGCTCGAATCGATCGGTGGTGCGGCTACGATCCGGAATGCTGCGACGGTGACCGTCAACAACCACGGCCAGCTGGTCGGCGATACGGTGGCGGTCGGCGCGCATGCGATGACGGTCAATGCTGGCGCCCTGGTCAGCGCCAACCACGGCATGCGCCTGGCCATGGACGGCCTGAACAACAGCGGCACCGTGCAGGCCGGCGGCAACCTGGCTGCCACCGTTAGCGTCGGCGGCCTGAACGACAGCGGCACGATGCTGGCGGTCGGCGATATCGACCTGTCCGGCGCTGCCCCTTATGCCCTGACGGTCGGCGGCATGTTGCAGAGCAACGGCCATGCAACGATCAACAACGCCAATCTCCACGTGAGCGGCAGCGGCCAGCTGCTGGCCAACCAGCTCAGCGTCAACGGTCCTGCGCTGAGCGTGGACGGCGGCGCACTGGTAAGTTCCGCCACCGGCATCGACATGGCGCTGGGCACGCTAGCCAACAGCGGCACGGTGCAAGCCAGCGCCAACCTGAACGCCAACGTGGCCTCGACCCTGGACAACAACGGTGCGGGCACCCTGCACGCAGGGCAGGCACTGGCTATCGGCGGCAGCGCGGCGATCACCAACGCGGCCGGCGCCGCCATCCTCGGCGACACGCTCGCCGTCACTGGCGCCAGTCTCGACAATGCCGGCACGGTGCGGGCGGACACGGCCGGCGCCATCACGACCACTGGCCGCCTGAACAACGCGGCCAGCGGCCTGCTGTCGCTTACAAGCCTGAACACCGGCACGGCGACGGTGACGGCAGGCACGCTGGTCAATGCCGGCCAGCTGCAATCCAGCGGCACGCTAGCGGCCAACATCGGCGCGGGCGGTTTGAACGACAGCGGCGTGATGGTCAGTGCCGGCAACCTGACCGTGGCCGCGCAGAACGCGCCGTATGACGTTGTCATCGATGGCGTCCTCGATTCGATCGGCGGCACTGCCGCGATCCGGAACGCAGCCACCGTCAGCGTGAACAACCATGGCCAGCTGGTCGGCACGCAAGTGACGCTGGGCGCGCAGGCCGCGACCGTCAACGCCGGCGCGGTGCTCAGCGCCGCCGATGCGATGAACCTGTCCGTCGACACACTCACCAACAGCGGCATCCTCCAGGCGCAGAACGACCTGGCCATCCGCGCCAGCGCGGCCCTGTCCAACAACGCCGTGCTGTTCGCCGGAAAAACGCTGGCCGTGAGTGGCAATGCCGCCCTGAGCAACGGCGCGAACGCGGCGATGGTGGGCGACACGCTCGCCATCAACGTGGCGAGCGTCGACAATGCCGGCTTGGTGCAGGCAACGCGCAGCAGCAACGTCAGCACGGCGTCGACGCTCAAGAACGAGGCCAGCGGCGTGATGTCGCTGGCCACCGCCAGCGGCGGCAGCGCCACTGTGGCCGTGGCGCGCCTTGACGACGCCGGCATCCTGCAGGTCAACGGCAACCTGACGGCCACGATCGGCAGCGGCGGCTTGAGCGTCGGCGGCACGCTGCTGGCGGCCGGCGACCTGACCGTGTCAGGCGCCAATCCGTACGCCGCCGCGATCGGCGGCACGCTCCAGGGCGGCGGCCACGTGACCGTTGGCAACGCCACGATCGGCGTTGCAAACGGCGCCAAATTGCTGGGCAACGTGCTGAGCGTCAGCGGGGCTGCGCTCAACGTCGACGGCAGCGGCCTGGTCAACGCCGACCGCGACATGGACCTGCACCTGGGCGCCCTGACCAACAGCGGCACCGTCGAAGCCTCCGGCAACCTGGTCGCCACCATGGGCGTGGGCGGCGCCACCAATGGCGGCATGCTGCTGGCCGGCGGCGACCTGACGCTGTCGGGCAGCCAGCCGTACACCCTGGGCGTCGGCGGGACCGTGCAGGGCGGGGGGCTGGTCACGGTCAGCAATGCGAACGTGCACCTGAACGGCAGCGGCACGCTGCTGGGCAACAAGCTGACGGTGTCGGGCCAGACGCTGCAGATCGACGACGGCGCGAAGGTCGAGTCGTTCGACGACATGAACCTGACGCTCAACCGGCTGACGATGGGCGGTTCGTCGTCGGTCATCCTGGCGGCCGTGAACGGCAACGGCAACGCCACCATCCGGGTCGACAACGCATTCAGCAACCCCGGCGCGATCCATTCCGAGACGGGTCTGGCGTTGACCGCGCCGGCGCTGACCAACACCAGCACCGGCGGCATTTCCACCAAAGGCGACCTGACCCTGAACGCGACGAACGGCGATATCAGCAACGCCGGCGCCCTGTACGCCGGCGGCAACCTGGGCGCGAGTGCGTCCGGCACGATCACGAACCTGGGCAGTGGCAGCGGGCCGCAGGGCACCATCGATGCCCAGCATGGCATCGCGCTCACCGCCGGCACGATCGTCAACAGCAGCACGATCACGGCGGGCGGCGACGTGACACTCAGCGCATCCAAGATCCACAACGATATCTACGGCGGCGACACCCGCACGCTGCAGAGCGCGACCACGCCGGTCACGGTCCAGACCAACCACATCGATTGCACGGACTGCGATGGCGCGAACCGCACAGAGACCTGGTATTACACTTCGACGTACTCGCAAAGCCTGGCCTACACCGGCGCCACGGCGACGGCGACCAAGCCGAGCATTATCGGCGGCGGCACGGTCACGCTCAAGGGCTTCGACACCGGCACCAACGTCGGCGGGATCGTTTCGGGCTATCAGGTGCAACTGACCGGCAACGGCGGCGGCGCCAACTTCACCAACAATCCGATGACGCTGACGCGCACGGATTACACCGAGACCTACGAGCACTACATCGACTATATCGCGCAAGGTCCGGCCAAGTACACCGATGACTCGCACCATAACGATTCGCTGACGCACACGACGGTCGCACTGCCGAGCATCGGCGCCGGCATCTTCGCGCACGACGCCCTGAACGCGAGCGGGTTCGCGCTGGCCAACGGCATGCAGAACGACGGTGCCCAGTTCAACAAGGCCGCGACGCCGAAGGGCGGGCCTGCCGGCGCACAATCAGCCAGCCTGATGCCGGCATCGGGTGCCAGCCAGACCTCGACCGCGAATCACGGCCTGTCCAGCACGGCCGCAGGCAACCTGGTCGGCGGCGGCAGCACGACCTTCGCCGGCACGTCCACAAGCACGCTGGGCACCGCTGGCGGCGGCCAGCTGCAATCGGGCGTGGCGGCGGTCGCGAGCAGCACCGCGATCACCTACGGCGGCCTGAACCTGGCGCTGCCGGCCAACCCGAACGGCTATTACGTGACCTCGAAGGCGCCCAACGCTTCCTACCTGGTCGTGACCAACCCGCTGTTCGGCGTCACGTCGAACCCGACCGGCTCGTCCTACCTGGCCACGCAGCTGGGCTACAACCCGGACCAGATCGGCCTGCGCCTGGGCGACTCGAATTACGAAGCCTACCTGGTGCAGCAGCAGCTGATCGCCCAGACCGGCCACAATCTGATCGACGGCTACAGCAATCTGGCCGCGCAAATGCAGGGCATGCTCAACCAGGCCGTGACGGAAAGTAAGTCGCTGGGATTGGTGTTCGGCCAGCCGCCAAGCAGCGACCAGCTTGCCAAGCTGGGCCACGACATCGTCTGGATGGTCAGTACCGTCGTCGACGGCAAGACCGTGCTGGCGCCGCAGGTGTACCTCGCCGCGTCCACCGCGGCCAGCCTGAACGCCGGCTCGGCGGTCATCTCGGGCGGCGAGGTCAACATGAACCTGACGTCGATGACCAATACCGGCGGCGTCATCGCCGGTACCAACAACCTGAACATCACGTCGACGGGTGACATCACCAACCGGTCCGGCACGATCACGGGTGGCAACGTCGCCCTCAAGTCGACCGCCGGCAGCATCGTCAACCAGACTGCCGTCAGCGGTTCGGGTAATGCGCTGCAGTACGTGACCGATGTCGGCAAGACCGCCGGTATCGTCGCGACCGGCAACCTGAGCCTGAATGCCGGACAGGACGTCAAGAACATCGGCGCGCAGATGGCTGCGGGCGGCAACGCCAGCCTGGTGGCCGGCAACAACGTCACCTTCGACACGATTGCCAGGAAGACGACCGTCAGCAGTTCGAGCGCCGAGTCTGGCTTCATGAAGTCCACGGTCAGCTCCACCAGCACGACCACGGTCGATCAAATCAAGTCCGGCCTGACCGCCGGCGGCGACCTGAACATCAGCGCGGGCAAGGACATCACCCTGGCCGGCACCGACACCGTGGCGGGCGGCAATGCGAAGCTGGACGCCGGCGGCGACATCAACCTGCTGGCGCGCGCCAACTCGCGTACCACGCACAGCGAAAGCAGCACGTCTGGCCTGGGCGTGGGCGGCGGCCTGGCCGGCAATTCGACGACGACCACCGACAGCGTCTCGAACCGCAACGTGGCCTCGACCCTGAGCATCGGCGGCAATGCCAGCATGACGGCCGGGAAGGACATCACGCTGCTGGGTTCGACCACGGACATCAAGGGCAACGGCGACATCAACGCCACCAACGTCAACGTGTTGGCCGGCCTCGATTCGAACGAGACCCACACCACCACCAAGACCACGACTTTCCTGAAAGTGGACAGCGGTAGCGGCAGCGCCAGCGCGGACGCAAGCGCGGGCAAGAGCGCGAGCTCGAGCGGCGGTCAGGGCGCCAAGGCCTCGGCCCAGGCCAACGCCGAAGCCAGCGCTGCGGCGCAGGGCAGCGGCGGCCTGGTGCTGGCGTCGACCTCCACCACCCGCACCGACACGCTCAACACCACCCACGTCGGCTCGAGCCTGAACGTGGGCGGCGATCTGAACATCAACGCCAAGAACGACGTCAACGTCGTCGGCAGCAGCGTGGCGGCCGGCGGCAACGCCAACGTCAACGCCACCAACGTCAACGCGCTGGCGGCCGAGGACGTGTCGACCTCGCACACCAGCACCAGCACCACCAGCATTGGCTTGATGGGTAGCAGCGACAACCAGGCCAATGCCCATGCCAACGCGGGCGCCAGCGCGGACTCGGGCGCGTATGCCAGCGGCCACGCGGGTGCGAACGGCGTCAGTGGCGCGGCCGGGCTCGATCCGACCAAGGCGAGCGCGCAGGCTGGCGCGGAAGCCGGCGCCAGCGCCTCGTCGGAAAACCGCCTGGCGCTGATGAAAACCTCGACCAGCACCACCGACACGCTCGACGTCACGCACCAGGGCGCATCGATCAGCGCAGGCGGCAACCTCGGCATCAACGCGAGCAAGAGCTTGACCACCACCGGTTCGTCGCTGGGCGCGGGACAGGATTTGAACCTGCAGGCGAAAGACATGAGTTTCAACGCCGCACAGGACGTGCACCAGATCTCGACCACCAGCAGCACCACCTCGGTCGGCCTGTACGCCGACGCCAGCGCCGACGCCTCTGCCAAGGCCAACGCCGGGGTCGGCGGCGCCAACATGACGGCCAGCGCCGACGCGTCGGCCGAGGCGAATGCCAAGGTCGGTGTCGGGGTGTATGCCAGTAATACGACCACCAGCTCGACGCACGGCAGCACCACTGCCCAAGTGTCGTCGCTGTCGGCCGGTGGCAACATGACGCGCAACGCGGGCGGCACGATCACCGACGTCGGCACCTCGATCAGCGCAGGCGGCGACCTCAACCAATCGGCCACGACCATCGTCAGCCAGGCCGCCCGTAATACGACGTACGATTCGGACAGCTCGGTGACCAACACGGCCAAGATCGGCGTGTATGCGGAAGCCAGCGCCAAGGCCGAGGCGAATGCCAGCGGCTCGGCCGGCATTGGCGGCCACACCGCGGACGCCGATGCCAAGGCCGAGGCCAGTGCCGGGGCCGGCATCAACGCCACCTACGAGAACAGCCAGGCCAAGTCGACCAGCGCGAGCAGCGACGCCGTGGTCTCGACCGTCAACGTGGGCGGCAAGTTCAACAGCACCTCGACCGGCAAGACCGTGCTCGAAGGCACCAACATCACCTCCGGCGGCGACGCCTCGCTGAAGGCCGCATCGCTCGACTACACTGCGGCGCAGAACACCGCCAGCAGCAGCGACAAGAGCGTCGACGGCAAGGGCGAAGTGAAAGTCGACCTGGTGCAGAAGAGCGTAGGCCTGGCCGCGAGCTTCGACAATTCGAACGCGACCAGCACGTCGACCACGGCGGTCGTGGGCTCGATTAATTCGGGCGGCAAACTGGACATCACGACGACCGGCGACGCCAATTTCACCGGTACTACCCTGGCTTCCACCGACAAGACCACGCTCAACAGCGGCGGCAACGTCACTTTCGCTGCTGCTGCCAACACCAGCAGCGACACCAGCAACGGCTTGAGCGTGGCGGCTGACGTCACGGTGGGCAAGGGCGAAGGCGGCGGCAAGAGCGGCGGCTTCAATGCGAGCGCCGGCTATACCAACGAAAGTTCGCAGAGCAGCGACGCGGTAGCCGCCAGCATCACCAGCGGCGGCGGCTTGTCCATCAACTCGGGCGGCAACGCCACCTTCGTGGGCACTACCATTGCGGCGCAGGGCGACACCTCGATCGCCGCCAAGGGCGACCTGGCGTTCCAGGCCGCGCACAGCACGGCGAGCAGCCAGTCGTTTGGCGTCGACGCGTCGATCGGGGCGTCCAAGGAAAGCTCGGCCAAGGAGGGCACGACCAAGTCCGGCGAGATCGGCCTGGGTGGCGAATATGCGAAGTCCAACAGCAACACCGCGACGGCAGGCAGCATCACGTCGGGCGGTAACCTGAACCTGTCGTCGGGGGCCAACACCACGCTGGAAGGCACCACCGTCGCCGTGGGCGGGCAAGCCTCGATCGCCGCTGGCGGCAACGTCAACGTGACCGCCGCGGTGAGCACCTCCAGCAGCACCGGTTTCTCGGCGTCGCTCGAGGCGAGCCACGAAAGCACCACCAAACCGGCAGCGGGCGGCGCCGCCAAACCGGCGGCGGGCGGCGCCGCCAAACCGGCGGCGGGAGCGGGCGCAGCGATGGCGGCCGCCAAGGGAGGCCAGGGCGCCAAGGCCGGCGCGGCCGAGGCGAAGCCCGAAGCCGAGGAGGGGCCGGAGACCAAAGGCAAGACCGGCTTCAGCCTGGCAGGACAGAACGAGACCACTGCGGCGGCGGGTACCATCAGCGCCGGCAACGGCTTTAACATCACGGCGGGCGGCAACGCCGGCTTCAGCGGGACCAAGATCGATGGCGGGACCGGCGACGTCGCCGTCAACGCTGGCGGCAACGTCGCGTTCGGCACCGCCGACGGCAGCGCGCACGGTGGCTCGATCGGCGCCACCAACACCGTCATCAACAATGCATCGTTGAGCGGCGCCACCACCAAGCAGGCGGCCGAGATCCAGGCCGGCGGCAACGTCACCGTCAATGCGGGCGGCAGCGCCAGCTTCGCCGGCACCCAGGCCACCAGCGCCGGCAGCATCGCTGTCAATGCCGCCAAAGGCGTGACCACCCAGAATGCGACCAGCGCTAGCGGACAGATCGGCCTGACCCAGGCCGGGGCATCGGTCGACACCCAGACGGTATCGCTCAAGGGCGGCGCCGGTACGCTGATCCAGGCCGGACCGGCCCGTAACTTCAGCGCGAGCGTGGCGATTCCTGCCGCCTTGCCACCCGGAACCAGCGTGGCGGCGCAGACAGCGGACGGCAAGCCTTTGCCGAATTGGTTATCCTTCAATGCGGCGACCGGCAAGTTCAGCGGCACTCCCCCGGCGGATTTTTCCGGCTCCCTGGGCGTGCAGGTGAGCATTCCGCAATCGGATGGAACGCCGAAGATCGTCAGCATGAATTTTTCGGCGACGCCATGAGAGCGCGTCGGCCCACAAGCCAGAGAAATAAAAGGATCCGGTTTTGATTGATTCCGATCTGCTCCACCTAGATACGCCGGCAATGCTGGCGGATCCGGTATCGTTCCAGAACGCCGTGTTCGAACGCCTTGTCAAGGGCCAGTGGGAGAGCGACCCGCTGGACACAGTGCAGCGACAGCGGGTGCTGGGTGTGCTGGCGCGCTGGATCGCCCAGGCCGACGCCGGCGAAGGCGACGGCGAAGCGCGCCTGATGCAGGCGCGCCTGCCGTTGCGGCGACTGGCGACGGCCTGCGGCGTGCTGCCGTCGAACCTGCTCGGCTACGCCCTGGGCATGGACGAGGCATTCGATTTGTTCTCGCTCTCGGGCGAGCAGCGCCGCAAGCTGGCCTTGCTTGGCGACGCCACTTTCTATCGCGGCTTCACGCTGGGCCAGTGGGCCGCGCGCGAACCGCGCCTGGCGTTGCTGTTTGCCGCGGCGGCGGTCGACGACAGCGCGCTCGACCACTCACACGCCGATGCCATGCGGCGCCTGATCAGCGACGTACCGGCGCTGCCGCCGGTATCCTTGCCGCCGGTCGCGCTCAACCTGCTGCATCGCGCCTGTTTCATGCTGGGTTACCAGCCGTCGGCGCTGCGCTATCAGGCCAAGGCGCAGCTGGCGCAACAGGCCTCGCGGCTGCTCGCGCTACTCAAGCCGCCCGCCATGGCAAGCGCTGCGCCGCATCCTGCGCGCACGCGTCCACGCCTGCTCGTCATTGCCGAAAAGCTGGTGCCGAACCATGCTCTGTACCGCTTCTTCGCCGACTTGATCGGGCAATTGCGCAGTCATTTCGAAGTGGTGCTCTACACCGACGAGGACACGAAATGCGCCGCCCATGCCGCGCTGTCGGACCGCCAGTATTACTTCGCGCCGGACGCGGCGCCGGTCGCCGGCTGGTGCCGGGACATTCAGGCGCTCCAGCCCGACCTGATTTTCTATCCCAGTATCGGCATGTCGATGCTGACGTTCGCGTTGTCGCTGTTGCGGCTGGCGCCGCTGCAAGTTGCCTCCAGCGGGCATCCGTCGCCGAGCGGCAGCCGTGAGATCGACGCCACGCTGCTGTTCGATGGCTTGCCCAAGCCCGCGCCGGGCGAGTTTCCCGATCCGATCTACTATCACCAGCACCGCTTCCTGCCGGCCGGCGCGGCCGTGGCGCCGCGCGCCCCGGCGCATGCCGAAGTGCGCACCAACATGCGCACCATCTGCATCAACGCCATGGCGGCCAAGCTGAATGCGGATTTCCTGGACTTGGTGCAAGCGATCCGCGCGAGCTGCGGCGTGTCGACGCGCCTGCTGATGTTCCCCAACGTCCATGGGGTCGAACATCAGGGCCTGCAGGCACGCCTGACGGCCTTGCTCGGCGACGTCGAAGTCGTGCCCAGCAGCGGCCATGCCGCTTATATCGAACGGCTGGCTCAAGCCGACGTGATCCTGCAAAGCTTTCCGTTTGGCGGCGCCAACACCACCATCGATGGCCTCGAGCTGGGGATCCCAGTAGTGTGCCTGCGCGGCGACAGCTTGTCGGGGCGGATCGATCCGATGCTGCTTGCGCATTACGGCGTTGGGCAGTGGTGCGTCGACGACTTGCACGCCTATGCCAGGACCGCGATCGGCATCCTGCGCGATCCGGACGCCGCGCGCCGCCGACCGGCAGGGCATGCGCCGGTTGAGACGCGTGCCATCACGGCCATCGGCGTCGATACGTCGCCGGGCGCGGTGCTGCATGCCTACTGGCACGCGCGCGCCGGTGCGGCTGGGGAGCGGCCGTGACGCGGCCATCGGCGCAAAAGATCGTGCTGATCGGTACCGGCGCGGTCGCCGAAGAGGTGGTCGAAATTTTCGGCAACGAGCGCTTCGTCGGTTGCTTTACCGATCCTGCCTACGCCGCCCAGGTCAGGGTCGATCTGCCCGTGCTGACCGACATCGAGCGCCTTGCGCAGGTCGCTACCCATTTCGTGCTCGCGTTTTCCGGGCATGCCGCACGCGCACGCCTGCGCAACCATCTGCTGGCGCTGGGTTTGCAACGAGCTGCGCCGCTCGTCTCGCCGCACGCCCAGGTGTCACCGTCCGCGCAACTGGCGCCCGGCGCGATGATCGGGCACTTCGTTTGCGTTGGTCCGCGCACGCGGATCGGCAGCGATACGCTGGTCATGCATACGGCGTCGATCGCCCATGACAGCCTAGTCGGCGCCGACGTGTTCTGCGGCCAGGGAGCGAAAATCAGCGGCCACGCCCGGGTTGGCGAACGCAGTGTCCTGGGTGCGAATGCGGTCGTCGCTCGCAGCGTGTCGATCGGGGCGGATGTTGAGCTCGCCTCCGGCTCGGTCTGTTTTCGCAACGTCGACGATCGCTATCGCGCTATCGGCAATCCGGCCCGCCTGATCGCGCCGCCGGACGAGGGTTTTCATTCCCTATAGCCCTGAGTCATTCAGTCTGAAGCGATGTGGCTTCATTGAACTGAGTGCCAACCGGTGTGTGAGCCCCCGATCCTCAGCCAGAGCTAGAATTCCTCAATAAAGATCACTAAATTCACGACCTACCGCGTGTCCGTGCTAGATGTTCTTGAAGTCGAGACCGACGAAGGCATGCTCGGCTGGGACGAACTCGTTATCGAAAGCGATGCACGCACGGTGGAGGCGGCTGTCCAAGAATTCGCCGACATGCTGGTCGGCCCGGGCCCAGCGCGCATCGACGACCTGTGAATGATGATGTACTGCGGTGGCTTCTACCGCGGATGCGCCATCCTGATGAGCGCCATCGCCGGCATTGATTAGGCGCTGTGGGACATCAAGGGCAAGGTGCTGGGCGTGCCGGTGCATGAATTGTGAGTGGCCAAGTGCGCACCGCATAAAGGCCTAAAGCTGGGTTGTCGGCCTACGGCCGGCCGAAATCATCGAAAGCATGCGGACGCTGCGCGATTAGCTTCGACACCTTTAAGACATCTTCGATCCTACCTTTTGAAACCGCCCACGAAAAGTATCGAGGAACGGGAACATCAGTCCGACGCTGTCCCTTACGGCGCAGGTCAGTTGCAGCGCAGCCGACATAGATGCTTACGTCTGCAGGGTCGAAGTCATCGCCATCCATAACGAAATACACTTCACCGATACTTGCCATGTTCCTCCTGTTCAGTCGCTGTCTGCTTCTGGCCAAACTCGGCCGTTTAACTCAGCTCAGTGTACTGGCTTGTTACCTGTAGAGCAACGAGAGGGTTCGGTTAAGTGATTGTGCTCGTCGCGCATCTGGTTCGACATAGCAGAAGAAGAGAGCACATAACATGGTATCATGCAGTATCACATATTCCGATACTTCTCACATCCGATGATACAGAACGATGCCGCCAAGCCGGATCCATGGCATTTCCCGAGGCCGGTATTGGCTGCGGCCTATCTGGACGCATTCGACCTTAAGCTCTCATCAGCGCGCGGCCTGTTTGCCAGGCGTCGTATGGGCAAGACAGAGTTTCTACAGCAGGATCTTCTTCCAGCGGCGCGTGAGCGAGGATATCTTGTAGCCTATACGAACCTTTGGGATAACCGGGCGGCGCCAGATGCCGCGCTGGTTTCCGCCTTGGCTGACGCACTTGAGCCGCACGGGGTGAAAGCGCTTTTCGCTGGCTTGCGCCGCCCAGTGCGTAAGCTCAAGGCCGGCGCGAAGATTCCTGGCGGGGTCGAAGGTTCCATTGAAGCCGAGCTCGGTTCTGCCGAAAACAAAGCGTCGCAGCTGGGCGAAGTGCTCAAGCAGCTGGATGGCCAGAAGAAGTCGCTTTTGCTGGTCATCGATGAGGCTCAGGTGCTAGCCGGTGCCAACCACAGCAACTTCGCCCACGCACTGCGTGCCGCGCTCGACGTGCGTAAGGCACACATCAAAGTGATATTCGCTGGCAGCTCGGAAACGACGCTACGCGCCATGTTCGCTCGCGCGTCCGAGCCGTTTTACAATTGGGCGCCCCTCGAGCCATTTCCTCTCCTAGGCGACGAGTTCGTCGACTTCACGATCGCGCTCATGAATACTCTTGCCAGGCATCAGCTAACGCGTGAGCAGGGTAAGCACGCCTTCACCGAACTTCATCACACCCCGGAGTTTTTCAAACGTTTCGTTGAGCGCTACATGCTGTACCAAACCGAAGGCGCGGACGCTGCGCTCGAACACACAAGGTCGTCCGTGTTTTCCGACGAGCATTTCTTGAAGCAGTGGAGCGCAATGAGCCCAGCCGACCAAGCGGTTGTCACTCTCATTGCCCGCGGCGAGGCCGACTTGCACGGCGCAGCCGGTCTCAAACGACTTTCGTCGATTCTCGGTATTGCGGCGACAAAGAACACCGCATCGCACGCGCTGCGCCGACTCCAGACCGAGAACATGGTTACTCGCCTGTCTATTGGTGAGTACCGCGTAGAAGACGAGGCATTCGCTGAGTGGTTGCGCCGCCGAGCGACAGCGGCATTTTGAACAGCGGGCAGGGAGAAAAGGAATAGCAGACATACTACACGCTGGCGCTGTGCTCGTTGTCCAACACGCGAGTCTAAACTCGGCCTAGCATGGCAAGTTGACACGTGAAAAGCTACCTCACTCTCACGACTGACTGCAACCGACCCGAAGCAGACCTCGCAATTCAACGAATTTCAGTCTCAGTGTGCCGCCAACGGAACTGCACGCCTGTAGCAGCGATGACAATAAAGCTGTTCGTTGAACTCGAATACAGGTAATGCGTGAAGGCCTCCGGCGGCAAATTCCCAGATACAGCCTCGCTTACCTGCAAGCGGTCATCTGGCAATGGGCCCTCCGCCGTGATCCACAATGACGAGCCGCCTCCCGGCCGTTTTTGGAAGACGGTTGGCTCGACTGAGCAAAAACACAGCCCAGAAAACTCAAGGGTCCCGCATCTGAGCGAAAACTGCTGGTCTGGCGCGGTCGCACGACACTGGATATTGAACTCCAAGGTTGCAGTTGCGCACGCAAAGTCGACGACACATGACAGAAGTTCTGAGTCATGAAATGTAGCGTCCTCGTACTTCTCATCGAACAAAATGCTCAGCGATCGCATACCTTGCCCTTCTTGCGATGGTCCGCTCTTGGCCGAACCCGGCCGTTCAGGCCAGCATAGCAGGTTGCCGAGCTGACAAACTCTCAGACTGTCACGACAGGCAGCTCTCGACCCAAAGCGGCCCTTCTGATGCCTGAGTTATCTCGGCTGCCATGGACCCGGAATCGCCAATTCTTAAAATGCTTATGTCCTGATGCGAGCAACGTTACTTCGAACCCGAGTAGTCCTCACCGATGTCGTAACGAATTTGGATCGGTCCGACAGACTTATGCATTCGGGTGATTTGTCCTGCCCGGCGTAACGAAATTAAAACAGTTCTCGCGTCGATCCACTTGTAGGTTATTTCGTCGCCTTTATAACCATCTTCATAACGAAAGACCATAAATTCGATACTTTCCTTCTGGTCTTGCGGATGGATGTAGACATAGTTGACTACGCTTGCTGCAGGCGGAGAACAGCCAGTGATATGTCCAGATATTGCCCAGCCAGATTGGCTTACCACTGAAGGCAGCGGCCACTGTTCACAGCTTGAGTTGGCCTCACCCTCACTGTCGACACCACGTCGATAAAGATAGAAACCGGTTGCCGTTAATAAGCAAAGCGCAACAACCAGCACTGTTGCTATCACATGGTCTTTTGGTATGCGGGCCATCGTCGATTTCAAGTTTACTCGTGAATCAGAACCAAGTACCAGCCAACGTCTGCTTCTGGCCGGTTGCGGTCTCTTCTGAATGACCGCAACCGAACTTTTGCGGACCTCGTACCGCCACTTGTCAGCTGGTTGCGCCTACAAATTATAAGCAAGTCATCGAAGAAACGATCTTCTATCTTCCGACGAGGATTTGATAGCTGAAAGTTACCGCTGCAGGAACGTGTACATCCGTATTAATCTCTGCCTGCCCCCCTTCGATCTTCATGATGCACAACGCCCCTAGCGCGTTCATCATTACGATACTTTGCCCCACGTTTGGCTCTGCAGTTCGCCCTGGCCGCAGGAAAGTCTCAACTGTCTGCCGGTCAAAATCGGAAGCGGTAACGAGCCCAATAGCTTTAAGGCCACTATCGATGTACACGTAGACCGAACCAAAACCGCGATCGCTGAAGTTCACTTTGAACTCATACTCTCCATGACCCAATGTGTAATGCGCGTAGTCCTTGTATTGAAAAGTGACCCGACCTTCTAACGCCGGGCTTGCGTAGTTTGCTGGATCGCGCATGGCGTCGATTTTCTCAATCCGCGCCGTACGTTCCAGAAGCCGTGCTGCCGAAAGCGCGTGCGCCTTGTCAGCTGGCAGTCCCTCTATCCATCGCCAGAGATCGTCCATCTGTTCAATCCCTGGGAATTTGTTCAAATCCGCATTTGAATTGAAGTTGAAGCCTTTGGGTTGCTGGTCAATTAACCAGGCTGGCAAAAGGTAGCTAGGATTGTTTACGAAGAGAACTGAAAGCCAAGAGGCTGACTTTTCTTTAAATACGCTTCTAATCCATCGATTCTCAATACCTACCCCTGACTCGGGAAGCCGGTCAGCACGCTCAACATAATTTTCGTCAACGATCATCAGCACCCGATCGGCTTCTGTAACCTCTCGCATGAAATTACTTAAGCTAGCCCCGTACTCTACAGTGCTATCTATCTGTACCGTATAACCTAACAATCGCAACTGAATCGCTAACAGCCTGACCCATTCGCGGTGTGTGCCGGATGTCCAAGCATATGAAATAAAAATAGCTTTTTTCATGTATTCCTTCTTCTTTTAAGGTGCCATTTTATGGTAAGCAGGCCGGAGTATTTGCGGACGGATCCATACGAGCGTCGTTGCCGCGAGCATTTCGGCATTTCGGCGCTTCGAACATCGATACAAAAAGGGCAATTTGCAGAGTCGGGTACAAATGTGAGTACTCAGCATCAAAGGTCTGCTTCTGGCCGATCTCGGCCGTTCAGTTTCGGATAGCAGGTCGCCAATGCGAAAAAGTCACGAACGGTCACGACAGGCAGCAACCGGCCCATTGCTGCCATTCCGAAACTCACCATGCGCTTTTACGGCAAGCTGCGAAACTGTGCAACAGTTGCGCGGATCGCTGGCTCGATCATCGTTTGATGATCACCTTTGATGACGGTGTGGCGACAACTTGAAGTCTCGTTCACCGTCTGACAGAAAGTCTCGTTAGCCTCAACGGCATATGAATTTGCCACTTCCGTAAACATGAACAGTGGCACTTGTACCGAAGTCACGTACAGATACGGATCTCGAATCGCACGCTCGTTAGCATTCTTTAAATCAAATGGCACGATTCGTGGAAAATGGTCGATCCACTCTGTGAGACGCGCGAAACCACTGAGCGATGCGCTGGCTTTATAGGGAGACGGCATCTGTGCCGCTAGGATCGCCAAACTGCCGCCAACGCTGTGGCCCACGACATAGACCCGTTTCGGATCGACACCTGGAACTCCTTGTAGATAGACGCCGGCAGCAATGGCGTCATCGACTTCGCCGCCAAACATTTCGAAACTGCCAGCGTTGCCATTTTCAGCTCGCAACTGCGGCATAAAGACAATGTAGCCCTCCTTGACGAGTTGCTGCCCAACTGCCCAATCGCCGGCGTCCATGGCGAAACCGCCATGCAGGAAGACGATAGCAGGCGAAACCTTGCCGGGCCGTGCAGTCGATAACCAACCTTTGAGTCGCAAGGCGCCCGACGCGTATGTGACTTCCTGTGCCCCGTTTGGAACGCTCGAATATGCGTACTCCTGAGGGGCTTTGACGCTTACGACTAGATGGGTTGAGTAGGCTTTACGGGCCTCCATCAGCGTTGCCGCGTTTGCCGTCATGGCGGCAGCTAATGCAAGCACAATTGCCGTGGCAGCGCAGCGTATTTTCAAAATTTCATATGTCATTCTTCGTGCGCGAGCGCAGATCGTTACGGGAAACGCAGATACGGTTTCGTCAAGTGTCGAGTTCTCCAGCCGAGCGACCGCTTTTGGCCGAACCCGGCCGTTCGGCTCAGCATAGCAGGTTGCCGAACTGGGAAAGTCGCGGACTGTCACGACCGGCTGCTGTCGACCCAAAGCAGCCGTTTAAAACAGGAATGGCTTAGCGAAGCTTAGCGAGATATTTGCGTAGTAGTGCGGGCAAGCGCGACTGGAAGCTCGCATCGGTCAGCCACACGGTACTAATCTTTGTCGAAGTCGCAGCGTTACATACTGCTGCTTAGATCGTCACCAAGAAAAGCGTGCACGCAGGGGCGCAAGGCTAAGGAACTTGTCGCCCACCTGTGGCTGAGGTCATGGTCAATCGTTGACTGGCGCGGGTATATTTCGCGCATCGCACTGCGGAAACAACGCTGCAAGTAATGAGCGAGTCTGATTGTGAGGGCCAAGGGCGACATCCAAGTGAAAGTATGCCTGTGTCGCTTCGCTTACCATTCTGAGGTGGGCCGCCACAATGCCCAATGTAGAAGGCAAAGTAGCTTTCCTTGCGTCCTGCCCAATGTCCTTGCTATTGATCTCGCCTTCAGCGGCCGCAGGTCCCACACCGACATCAAGCAAATCGTCCCTGATCTGAAATGCCTGTCCCGCAGCGGCCGCAAACTGACGCAGAGATTGCGTTGTCTCGGCGCTCGTTTGCGCGACGGTTGTGGCCATCTCGATAGCCACGCCGAGCAGCGCACCGGTCTTCAGTGCATAGGTTCGGGCAACGTCGGCTACAGGTCTTTGTGGAACATGATGCAAGTCTTGATACTGGCCTTTGGCTAAACCTTGCGCACCAATCGCCTGGGCAAGGATGCTTGTAAAACATATCCTTGCATTAGCCGAAACGTCTTTCGCGCATGCGACGATATGGAAAGCATGGCTGAGTAATGCTACCGCGGCCAGCATTGCAATATCCTCGCCGTACTTGATATGAACCGTGGCTTGGGCACGGCGGAGCTTTGCGTCGTCCATACATGGAAGATCGTCCAAGATCAACGATGCGGCATGCATGATCTCGATGGCGCCCGCCAGATCGAACAGTGCAGGCGCATTATGGCCAAGGTCGCGGACGATGGACAAAAATAGCATCGGCCGCAGCCGCTTGCCACCTCCCAAGACAGCATACTGCATCGCTTCAGTGAGCAAATCGCCTGGATTGCCGCTGCTCGGTAAAAGCTCTGCCAGACGTTTCTCAAACGCATATTTGATTTGGTCGAGTGATAGGACAGGGGACGCCGTGACACGGTATTGCGACGCGGCGTCATATGTAGCGGACATGTTGTTTCCTTTGCTGCTATTGTATTCAATCATTTAAGCCACTAAGCTGAATAGCCCTGCCTTCATTCTGGTTCCAGCCCGCTCTACGTCTGAGCGTGATGCGCGTCAACTCGGATGGCTTACCGAGGCGAAGCGCCAGTCCTCCCCACAATCCAGTCCCGTTGTTGACGTATAGCGTCATGCCTTGCACGTTGTAGCGTCCTGACACATAACCGCCATTGGCCAAGGCAAAGATGCGTTCCAGTCCGACGACCAGGCCGCCGTGCGTGTGTCCCGATAGCTGCAGCGCCACGCCGCGTGCGGCAGCGGTCCGGGCGTTTTTCGGCTGGTGGTCCAGCAGGATGACAGGCGCTGTGCTCGGCGCTCCAGCTAGAGCCTTGCCAAGGTCGGGCATCGGGAAGCCGGTTTCGTCGGCCGACAGGTCGGTCACGCCAGCCAGTACCAGCTGCGCGCCTTGCCGCGTGACTATGGCATGACTGTTTTCCAGCGGCGTCATGCCGAGCTGCGCGAACTGCTGCATCCATGCTGTCGGATCGAAAAAATATTCATGGTTGCCGGGGATGACAAACACGCCGTCTGGGGCGTGCAGGCCACGCAGGGGCGCCACGTCGCGCACCCGGTCCGCGACAGTGCCGTCAATCAGGTCGCCGGTGATGACAACCAGGTCTGCGCGCAGCGCATTCGCCGCAGCGACAACCGCCTTTGTCCACGCTTCAGGAAACAGGCGGCTAATGTGCAGATCTGTCAGCTGCAGCATTGCGTAGCCTTCGAACTCGGCAGGCAGGTTCGCGATCTCGATCTCTACGTCGTTTAGAGACGGCACCCGTATTGCGGCATGCACGCCAATTGCTGATAGCAGCATCGCGCCAGCTATCATCGCGTAGCGCATGGTAGATGCAAAACCCGGGCTGTCTCCAGTGGCTAGCATGCGCGCCAGCCCGGCCAAATCGAACAGGATCTGGAACACGGCCAGTAGCAGGATCGCGCTGAAGGCCCAGTTGAAGACGATGACCACTGCGCGCGGCATTTCCGCCGAGAACACGCTGCCCGAGGACCAGCGGCTGTACAAATGGTACTGTGATGCGAGCAGTACTAGGAGCGCGACCGCCAGTTTGATGCCGAGCGCCCACGGCATCGGCCAGACGGTGCGGCCGATGACGTACAGCGCCGGAATGGCAAATGCGAAATGAAACATCAGGCCGACTCTTCTGCCTTCGGGAGCTGGCCCGTGTCACGCAGGTACAAGCGTGCAGCGCTGCTGTTGGCCAGCATCCAGCCCGGATATTCAGGCGCGGGGGCGCAGGCTTCGCCCAGTTGACGTAATTCGTTGTCGGTCAACGACACGCTCACAGCCACGAGGTTCGCTTCAAGCTGGGCCAGCGTTTTGACGCCAAGCGTAATGCTGGTAACCACGCTTTGATGACGCAGCCACGCCAGCGCAACGGCTTCCATCGACACACCATGCGCAGTCGCGATGGCGTCGATCACCGGCAGCAGGCGTTCGCCTCGTGCTTCATCGACAGGCGGGAACTGCACCGTAGCGCGTCGGCCAGTGGTCTTGCCATCCCGGTATTTGCCGGTCAGGTAGCCGCCCGCGAGCGGGCTATATACCAGCATGCCCAGGCCTTCGGCTTGCAGCATAGGAACGACGTCGCGTTCGGCGTCTCGGCCAACCAGCGAATAATACGATTGATAGGACTGGAACCGCGCCAACTGCAGCCGGTCCGCCGCGCCTAACGCCTGGCTAACCTGCCAAGCTGCCCAATTAGACACGCCGATGTAGCGCACATGCCCTTGACGCACCAGGTCATCCAGAGCGCGCAGCGTTTCCTCGACCGGCGTAGCGGGATCGAACCCGTGCATCTGGTATAGGTCGATATGGTCGGTTCCGATGCGCTTCAGGCTGGCCTTGACGGCTTCCATGATGTGGAGTCGTGAGGCGCCGCCGTCGTTCGGTCCAGCTCCCGTCGCATGCTCAAACTTCGTGGCCAAAACCACGTCCTTGCGGGCAATGCCAAGCGTTTTCAGCGCACTCCCCACCATTTCTTCGGCCTGGCCGTTGGCATACACATTGGCCATGTCGATGAAGTTGACGCCCGCATCAAATGCCCTATGTACGATTGCGTCGACGTCTTGCTGTCCAACGCCACTCGCGGCTGCATACCGGCCGCCGGCTTGGCCAAAGGTCATGGTACCGAGGCACAGTTCTGAGACAAACAAGCCGGTCCGTCCTAACAGGTTGTAACGCATAATCTTGTCCTTTGTTGTTGCAAAATAAAAAGCCAACCGTCACTATACGGAACTTTATAGTTCCGGAACCGAATAGTATCGAAATTATGAAATTGAAACAAGTGCAGCACGAACCCGTGCATATCGAGACGCAATCTCTGTCAGTTCAGCAGCGAGAGGGGGGCGGTAGGCCACGCGACGCTACACGCGACGAGGCAATTCTCGAGGCGGCGATCGCGATCCTTTCCGAAGTTGGGTATGAGCGCATGACCATGGATATGGTTGCTGTACGCGCCAAGGCGGGCAAGGCGACGGTTTATCGCAGATGGCCTTCGAAGGGCGAGATGGTGGTCGAGGCGGTGGGCCGGATGAAGCGTAGCCTTATCGACCTGGACCAGTTGCCAGATACCGGCACGTTGCGTGGAGACCTGCTGGCGTTATTCCGGCCACAGTCAGTCGAGCAGGCAGAGCAAAAGATGAGGGCGATGGCGGGCGTTGCCGCAATGCTAGCGCAACATCCGGCACTTGCTGAGGCGGGCCATGATGCGATCGTGGCGCCTTGGGTCGCTGCGAACCGCATCTTGATTGAACGGGCATGCGCACGCGGCGAGGCGAACGCTAACGCGCAAATAGATACTGTTGCCCAGATCATTCCATCGCTGGCCGCGTACCGGGCGCTGATACAACGCCGCCCATTTGATTACGCTTTTCTGGCCGAAATCATCGACGGTGTGGTCTTGCCGGCTTTGGGTATTGCAACACCGCTGATAAAAGAGGAAATTTAACGACGTGCATTGCTATGTGGACCGCTTGAGGATATCACGACGAATGCTGAGATAACCGGCACAATCACTGGAACTATCGCTGCCCGTCAGCCAGGACGGAGTGTGATCCTTGAAGAACCGGTTTTAGCCGAATCCCTCTCGGCCCAGCATAGCAGGTCGCTATTTTGAAAATTCAGAGATCCCGCGGCAGCACGCAACCGACCCGAAGCGTACATGTGCCGGACTTATCCGCTGAGCTTTTCTTTCAACGCGTCGTGAACATCGCAACCACGCTTCGGGGCGCTTCGTCACCGAAGAAGCGTAGATGATTTTGTGCACTCTCCAGGGCCACAGCGGAACTGCGTGCAAATAGCTTCAGTTCATAGGTTGCCAACGCTGCCTCAATGTCATCGGGATAAGTGCAAAGCGCGGTCGCGAGTTCAGCACCGTCAAACAGTGCAAGGTTTGCGCCTTCGCCTGCAAACGGCGACATCAAATGTGCAGCATCACCAACCAGCGTGACTCCAGGGATTCGTTTCCATCGATGGTCCACTGGCAACGCATATATGGGCCACACGACTGGCACGGTATCGCTCGCGGTTGCCAGCGCTAGAAGCTGTGCATTCCACCCAGCGAATTCTATAGCGATGCTGTTAAGCGCGTCTGTTGTCCGGCTGAAATCAAGGGCAGCGATCCATGATTCTGGTTTATTCACAGCAATATAGGTATGCAGCATGCCATTCGCATGGTGATGCGCCAGGATCGCTCTGCCTGGCGCCACCGCCATTAAAGTACCTGAGCCAATGGCCATCGCGCTTGCGGGATGTTGGGCTGAGCCGTTAAATAGGCGGTTTTCGATAAAGGACGTGCCACTATATTGTGGCGTGGCGGACGAGACCAAGGGCCGTACTCTCGACCATGCACCGTCGGCCCCAACGAGCAGGTCCGTTTCGACCGTGGCGCCGTTTGCGAACATTAATTGATGCCGCCCGTTAGCAAGTGGAATGGCCTGTGCGAGCTTGCTTCCCCATTGGATGGTACGGGCCGGCAACGAAGCGATTAAAAGGTCTCGCAACGCACCTCGCTCAACCTCGGGCCTTGCACTAGAGTTCGAGCCGGGCTTGTCAAACAACACGGTGCCATGCTTGTCGACGACGCGCTTGGCATTTTCACCAGGTAGTGCAAGGGCAAGAAACGCCTCATGCAGGCCGGCCGCTTTCAGCCCCAGCTGTCCGTTGTACTCGTGGATATCGAGTAATCCCCTTTGAGCTCGTGCCGTAGGCGAAGCTTCGCCCTCGTAAATGACGGATGGTATGCCGTTGAGGTGCAAAACACGCGCAAGCGTCAAACCGGCTAAGCCAGCGCCGATAATAGCGATACATGGGGGTGTTGAATGAAGTGGGCGTGCAGGGTAAGCCATTTGGCGCATTCCGATCTGAGCGTATGCGGCAAAAAGCGCGCAAGCTCAAAAAATTCCGACGGAGTCGGGGGAAACGCTGGCCTACCTCACAGAAGTGCTAAGCGGCGTGTATGCGATGGGCTAGCTGTATGACTATGACAGTCACGCAAAGTAAACCATCGTTTTTCGCGGTGTTCGAAACTGAAGTTTGTCCTAGGCAAGGCAGTTCTGTCAAGGGCCGCTTCTGGCCGGTTGCAGACGGTCGAGTCAGCATAGCATGTTGCCGAGTCGACAAACTCTCAGACTGTCACGACAGGCCTGTCCCGACCCAGAGCAGACGTTGATGGAGACAGCAGGGCCGATCGGTGTTTTCGAAATGCGCACGTCGGCAACTCTACGACAAATCCAATTTCAACCGCTTCAATACCTCGAGAACAATCTCGGGGTCTAGCTGGGCATGGTAGTTGAAATGCAGCCTGATAGAGCCGCCTTCGAATTTGAGTGAACCGAGTTCCTGTGGTCGCCAGCTAACAGGCCGACTTTGCCCCCATGCTTGTGCCACGACAGCTACGGGTACGCGAGATACCGCGGACCACGTTGCTCCACCTTGCACGCTTGCTAGGTATCCGGACTTTACTATCTGATCGATGGCCTGTTCAACGGACGTCGAATCTGGGAATGAGAATTGCTGTTCATGCGGGGCATCGACGTCATCGCCCATCGCCACGCTATCTCTTGTAGTAACGATTTTCATATGCTTTGCGTCAGTTAGTTGAAGACCCGTTGAGTTAACCACTCCGCCCGGGTACGTCTGCTCCTGGCCGTTTGCGGCCGGCCGAGCCAGCATAGCATGTTGCCGCGTCGACAAACTCTCGGACTGTCGCCACAGGCCGCTTCCGCCCCCTTGCAGACGTTCGTTCTCGACTATTTAGACGCACTCAAATTAACAGACGTACACCAACGCAGAGTGCGATCAACACAACGAAGATGATGGCGAGTACTGGCGTTTGATCGCTTTGGGTACCAGAGCCGGTATCACTTTTCTTATACTCGGAATTTTGTGAACTCATGTCGAGTTTTCAGCTTTTCTTTTGTTCATACTTGCTCGTTCGACATTTGAACGCTAGTAGCTGGCGGGCACGGATCTTTGGCGCAGGACATTAGGTTGCAATAAAGGAAATTCCGCAGATATCACGATCGGTTGATCGAAGGCACTCAAGCGACCATCAGAACAGAAGTGCCATATCGATATATAGCATTCAAACAGATTCAGTTCCAACATTGTTGATTATATTCAACTAGTAATGCTATCATAGAACTATGTAAGTACTAGGCCTATCTTCGATACGCCTATGCACTCAAACTGATGTATCCCGATCAACTTTTTACTTGGAGCTTTAGTGAAGCCAAGGCAATTTCCTGTCTCAACGGCCCAAAGTGGTTTTACCTTAGTAGAGCTGATCACTGTTATCGTCATCTTAGGAATCTTAGCTGCTACCGCCCTACCGAAGTTTGCGGACCTCAGCAGCGATGCCCGAAGGGCCAACGTTCACGCCGCGGGAGGCTCCTTGGCTACAGTCAGTGCCATGACGCATGGGAAGTGGTTGATAAATGGTTCCGGAACAAACTCCGTCAACATGGAAGGCGTTGCTGTTGCGATAGTGATCGGATATCCGTCGTCAGCTGCGACAACCGCGACAGCGGCGGGTCTGACTACCGATGATTGGACGATTACGGTTAATGGCCGAGATCTAATCGTGTCACCGAAGGGTGCCGCTACCGCTGCAACGTGTACGGCAATCTATTCGGAGGCAACGGCTGTTAGCACAACAATTACGCCTTCGAAAGTAGCCGTACTTGATAGCGGGTGTTGACGTGTGATAGGTAGCTGAAGGTAGGCTTCTTTAAATGATAATAATTGTATTAGACCACGATCACATAACACTACATACCGTAAGCCGCTACACTCATCTGGTAGAGTAACGTCGCCAAAAATAGCGAGTATTTACCACTGCTATTGGCCGATTGAAGCCGTTCAGGTCGGCATAGCAGGTTGACGCGAAGAAAACTTCACGAAGTTTCACGGCCGGCTGAAATCGACCCATACCGGACGTTCGTAAATGTTCGCATATGTAACTGCCGACCTCAATTATCCTTATCAATACGTAAGCTAATGCCCTTTTCGCTTTACCTCCTCGCCTTCCCAAGAGCAAGCATCCCCATGATATGGAGCACAGTTCTCACCCTCTATCATCTTGGCTTTTTTCCATTCGGAATCGAAATTAACTCGCAATACGCATCGTTCTCCACCCTCGACCTTTTCATAAGGCTCAATCAAAAGCGTCGTTCCATTCATTTTTCCTATACCGGCAATAGTTCCTGAGCAGGCTCCTGCTGTGACTACCGCAGACGCAGCGACTACGCCTTTCTGAGAGTCAAGGACAATTGTTTTTAACTCGGCCGATTTCGATACGAAATTACCCTCAGCTCTCATATATTGAGCATGAGAGATTAATGGCAGCGCCGCTAAGGTTAAAAACCTCGCAAAGAACTTTTTCATTTCTCTACTATACGTATTCATGTTTGCTTTCTAATTGAAATCGTCGCTGATTATTATGGCGTGGTAATCCGATGCTCGACTTGCTAGCTGTGAAGTCGCAACACACAGGCGCGGTGGTACCGCCTGAAGCTACCTCAAGCTGCTCACCAATCTGTAAAGCATGTAAAGGAACGTCCGCTGTTGGCCGGTTGCAGACTAACACAGCCGTCCGCTTCCGACCCAAAGCAGACGTAGCTAGTGACAGTTACCCGATCATTGAGCTAACTTTGGGATGGCTCGTACTAGTAACGATGGTCGACGTGTGTTTAGCGAGATCGAAGCACTATAGCATTTGTGCTAAGTACCACGGCGGTGACAAAGGACGCGTTTTTGCGCACAGACGCCTGTGAAGCTTACGCATCTTGACCGGATGGAACGAACGTGCGCAACGTAATTCTTCTACGGTGTTGCCTGTTGTCAGCCAACGTATGTGCGACCTGCGATCCTGAAGCCGTTAAATCTGAGCGGACAAGCATGAAAGGTTTCGGCACTTGGAGCGACGTCAAACCGGTCATCGACTTCACTGGCGTGCGCAAACACGAAATATGCCGGTGTCAGCCAGAGTGGCATTGATGAAGCAGTTTGCAGCGTGGTGCCCAGGCATTTACTAGCCACAGCGTCCGATCCGTTTCTACGTAGACAATAAGCTAATCGCCCGTACTTCCGACACCGGACAGTATCAGTCGGTCAGCGAAACCTTCGATGACGGCCTAAAAATAAACGCATGGTTCAAAACTAGCAACTAATGTTTTCAACTCTTTGCCCGTTGCTTACCGAACGGCTGCTCTTAGCTTTTTTTCAACCGATAAACGCAATCAAAGTAGTACAAACACCTCAGCAGGCTCGTCGCTGCCAATCACACAGCTCGGCGCAGTGATGCTAATTGCTGCTGAGCTCGGCTAGGCCGGTACGTGAGTAGGTACGCCTCTCTCCAGGCCGGCTCAGCACCCGCATAACGACGTGCCAAGGGATGCCAAGGTTAAGGAGCTCCTTTGCTGCGCCTACAACCCCATGCGAAGCAGCAGCATGGATAGCGGCATTGATGAGCAAGGCATTGTAGCGGTCTGATCTGCGGTTCATCAGCTAACGATGCGCTTAGTTCATGACAGGAGCTTGACATGCATCAAACCGAAGCAACTTGAGTCTTTATAAATACAGTTGCTAGCGACCTAGAGTACTATCGAATATAAGGAGCTTGAGCTAAACGTTCCCTCACTGACCATTATATTTACATAAGAGGGATGTTATGAACGGGGGGCCGCCGAAGAGCAATCTTGTGATCATGCAAATTACCGGAAAGAAAATAACGGACATCTTTACGGATGCGCTTGACCCTACACAAGTGCTATCGATTACTCGAGCACTGCTCGACCTCACCCAGTCCGGATTAGCAGAAACACACGAGTCCCGGATGATGATCTTAGGGGCGCTTGCCGCCGCTGGACAGGGTGGAACGGCCAACATCGTTGAGAAGTAATCCTCTATCGCCAGTACCGTGTCTTGATGAGTACAGGCTCAAAGGTGATGAGTAGTCGAAAATGCAAATCAAAAAACTGTGGGTATGGCACCGAAGCGTGCCATGAGGCCTATAACTAGAACATGATCACCGCTTCGCCAGATTTCTTGTGACGTATGTAGAGTCAAACCATTCCGGGCAGTTATTGTTCTGCTAACGACGCTGAGCACTTGATCCGCAGGTGCTGGCTTTCGAAGCCAAATTCCAAAACGAACGTATTTGTCGCCGACAAACCAACCTTGGGGCGTAAGGTGATAGCACACCAGCTCGCAGTAAGGAAACATCCGCGGTTAGCCAGAAGACATCTGGTCTGGTGCAGGGCCATACTTGACCAGTAGGACGTAGATCCGATGTGCGTCGCGACTGCGCCAGATTTCTTCGCGGCTTTGAGCACGGTACCCTTCGCTATCTATGGCAGTTGTGTAAACAAAGCTGAGTACTTTGTCCAATGGAGCAGGCCTGCATAGGAATGGAAGACCTTCTCGCTGTACGTTGCCACCACGCCAACCGCGGGGCGTAAGATGGTATGTGATTGAATTGTAGAAAGGGAACATAGGCCGCCCGCAGGTGAAAGGTTGGGTTACTGCCAACCTGTCTAACTAGCTGGTGGAAAACCTAGTGTACACGCTCTGAGCGAATTAGCCGTTCGCGACGCTGTAGCAGGCGTATAGCTGCGCAGCCCAGTGCGGTAACCGTAAAAAAGCCCGCTCGGCGCGGGCATATTCCTGACACTCGAGAATAGATGACTACACGAGCTCGACAGTGGAAATAAATCAGTAGTTAATTTTAACTGTACACGGTTGATGCGTTTGCCAGATTTGACAAGACATGTCGCATGTCTGCTTCTGGCCGATTGCGGACGGTCGAGCCAGCATAGCATGTTGCCGAGACGAAAAGATAACGCACCGGCCCTATAGGCGGCACCCGACTCGCAGCGGCCTTTCGCTAGTCGTTAAACTGACATGGCTTTTTCTGAATGCTTTCGAAGTGATTAACTCGACACAAGACACTGTACTGTATCGCGCCACGCCTGCAGTTCTGGACGCGGCACGGATTTGATGCTCTTTCCCGGCCAAGGCTTTCGTAGAACTGGCGGTAAAAATTGCTGATTGCAACGCCCGGCGGCGGTGGTTTGGGAGCACCCGGATACGGCAGGAAGGCGTCTAAACGCCAATAGTAGATAAAAGACTCTAGTTCGGCCGAGGAATCAGTTGTGGGTGCGAGCCGCTGAACGTGCAAAAGGCAGTCTTCGATCGTCTCCGTATCTAACCCTTCTACCAAAAAGCCAAGCTGCCGGGCCTTTGCTGATCGAAAAGCTGTCGCGCAAGCACAAACGCAAGGTTGGAGCCAGCTGGCGAATGGACGAGACGTACATGAAGGTCAAGGGTGTCTGGAAGTATCTCTACCGTGCTGTCGACAAGGAATGCAAGACCGTCGATTTCCTCTTGACGGCGCATCGTGACATTGCTACCCGGCGGTTCTTCGACAAAGCCATGCGTGAGCACGGCGCTCCGACAAAGATCGCAATGGATAAAAACGGCGCCGACAAGACCGCGATCGATGAGATCAACAGCAGTACGGCGGTCCTGATCGTAGTTCGCCAGGGCAAGTACCTCAACAACATTATCAAACAAGACCATCATGCGATTAAGCGTGTGACCAAGCCGATGCTGGGCTTCAAGTCGTTTAGCGCCGCCAGCAATGTGCTCGCAGGCATTGATCTCATGCATATGATCCGTAAGGGTCAGTTTGCGATCGATGTCGTCGCCTCGTCGATTGCCGATCAATTCTATGCGCTGGCGGGAACAGTCCGTCCAGTATAAGCTGGACCACGCTCGGTCCGAAACGCTTCGCTTAACGCTTAGCAATGCGACAGAACCTTAATTCTTCAGGTGTCATAGTCTGCCCAACATGACTAGCCACTTCGTCAATGCGACAAAACGGTTTCCTGTATTACTCATCGTAGTCAGCCATGAGGGCAGGAGGAAAGGCTATGTTATGGGCCAAGTCAACGAAAACATCCTGTAATCCCTGCCAACCTGGCGTGCCCCCGGCGCTCTTAATAATTTGCTCTGCATCGCGATGGCAAGTCTTTCCATCAATGCTGCCTTTGTGGACATACAGAATTTCTGTGCGCTCACCATTCATGCGGAAGTTGTTAAAAACAATCGCTGCTTTACCGGCCTCGGCGATGCGTCCGCCGCATACATCGCAGAACAAAATCGGCGCACTGATGTCATCAATCACTTGAATTTCGATCATCATCATTCCTGTATTAAGGGGCTATATATCTAATTTTCTTTGGCGACGTCGGCGGGCTCTACAGTCTGCATGGCGCTCGTCAGAGGGACTCGATAGTCGCGCAAGAGGACGCTTATCGATTCACCTTGCGTGCAGTTTATGAAGCAAACTTGGGGGGACCAATCCGTCGCAGCAGACGAGTGATCGCAACGTAAAATGTTCTAGTGAAGAATTGACCACTTGCTCTACAACAAGGCCTTAGCGTCTACTGTTCTAGGCTCGCTAAGGCCCAGCACTGCGTCCAAGAAAATATCGTGTACCGTTGCTCGTTACTGATACCTTCCAACAGGATCGCGCTTAGAAAACTGGCGACGTTCGCACGCACGTTAGGAGGTAGAAAAGCAGCGATCGCAACCGACGACTCGAGATCAGGATGGACACTCGACATCATAATTTGAACGATAAGCTCAGCATGCTCAGTCCATCCGGCATCGTCAACATAGGTCATAAGCGCGGTGACGCTGCCTGGAAGGTTAATCGGGATTTGCATGATGGGCGCGCTCGTCTGACATGGAAGTCACCGAGAATACAGGAGTCGCATAGTGGAAGGCTGAAAACCGGAGCAAATAGTCCCAGCGTTAGTTAGCCATGCAACGACAATGTGGTGCGACTGATACATCATTGGCGCTGAGCACCCTGTCGTGCCAGCTAGTCGATGCTGAGAATGCCAGGGCGCTACTTCGTGCAAATGGCTGTGGTCGGTACACCGACTCGCTGGCTTCCATGGTGTGTCCGCTGCTGGAAGATCGGCGAAGGAAGCGAGCGTGACCTTTCGGTGCATCGTTGGCGAAAAGATGGGCGGTTAGGCCCGTGACGTGTACTTCCGCTAACGACCCAGGCTGTGTAAAAACACGAAAAAATCGTCGAACAAAAAAATCGGCCTCTCAGAACGGCCGCTACGCGATTTTCTCGAGCTCGGGAGGGGTCACTCTACCCCTAGAACTTTTAAGTTTTTGCGTTTTTACACAGCCTGGGTCGGTTGCGGACATTCGTGATAGTCAGCGCATTTCCGCTTGGGCAACCTGCTATCCTGGGTCGATTGATCGCAACCGTCCAACATCGGTCACTCGACAGCAAGCCGGGAGCCAGTCAGTCGCATAGTCCCTCTCTGCTGCAGGGCTGCCAGGCGCTCATCGGTTTTGTTCAACTTGAATACGCTCACCAACTGCGCAAGATTCGAGGCCTGCTCATGCAGCGACGCCGAGGTTGCGGCAGCCTCCTCCACGAGCGCCGCATTTTGCTGCAGCGCCGTGTCCATGTGAGATACAGCGTCATTGATCTTGCCGATGCCAAGCTGCTGGCTCACGCCCGTTTCGGCAATTTCGGCAATCGTCTCCGTCACGCGTTTTACACTGCCAACAATCTCGTTCATCGTACTACCCGCTTGATTAACGAGTTCGCTCCCCACATCGACCTTGGCAACCGAGTCGTCAATCAACAGCTTTACATCTTTCGCTGCGGCAGCCGAGCGTTGCGCTAGGTGACGCACTTCCGAAGCAACGACGGCAAACCCCCTACCCTGTTCTCCGGCGCGCGCGGCTTCAACGGCTGCGTTCAGTGCGAGGATGCTGGTCTGGAACGCAATGCCGTCGATGACGCCGATGATGTCGACGATCTTGCGTGCTGAAGCGTTGATTGCAGCCATGGTCTCCACGACATTCCCGACAACGACGCTGCCATGTGTCGCGACGTCGGATGCGGACTTCGCCAGTGCCGTAGCAACCGCTGCATGCTCACCGTTCTGGCGCACGTTGCGCGCCAGCTCCTCCAGAGACAGTGCCGTCATTTCGATCGATCCCGCCTGCTGCTCGGTACGGGATGACAGATCTTCATTACCTCCCGCAATCTGCGACGAAGCAGCAGCGATCATGTGCGTTCCCTCCCGCACCTCGCTGACGACACCTGTCAAGCTGACCTGCATGGCTGCGAGTGAGGCAAGCAACCGCGCAATCTCGTCGCTGCCCTCGATATGGATTTGATGCGTCAAGTCGCCGTTTGCCACCGCGTTAGCTGCATCGACTGCCTGGCCGATGGACCGCCGCAGGCTACGGATAACCCCGATCACGAGCGCAGTAAGCGCAACGCCGACAACCAGCAAGGCAATGGCCGCGCGCCACAGGTCTTGCACGAAGACGGCCTCCAGATCGTCCATATATAGGCCGGTGATGAATGTCCAGTCCCATGGTTTATAGGTGAGCACATAAGCGCCCTTGTCGAAAACCATGGTCTGGTCGGGATTGCCAGGCTTGGGCCAGACATACTCGATCCAGCCCTCACCGGTATCCTTTGCGATCAAGGCCGCATCACGATAAAGATAAGTTCCGTGCGCATCCTGGAAGTCGGTCAAGTCCTTACCGATCAGAGACGCTTTCAACGGATGCATCACCATTGTTGGATGCGAATTAATAATCGAGTAGTAGCCATCTTTGCCATAGCGCATTGCCTTCAGACGCTTTAACGCCTCTTGCTTGGCTTGCTCCAGCGGGATCGCGCCCGACTTGGCCAGTGCAGCATATTCCTTCACGGTCGCCATACCGACATCGGTAGCGAATTTGAGTGCCAGTTGCCGCTCTTCGAAGCGCTGCGTCCTGCTTTCGAAGATGTGGAAAATTGTCATTCCCGAAAGACAGAGCCAACTGATGATCAGTGGTAGATAAAGTTTTGCGCGAAAACTAAGTTGCATGGACGATGCTCGAGCCAAGAATGTTATAAATAAATAATCAATATTGAACTATTGCAATAATTTACCACGTTGTTACGTTCTATGGCTGAGCGGCGCGCAATTTCGGCATATTGTGCTGTCAATCTGTTGTTTGCCTGTTCAATAAGTCTGCAGCGGCGTGTAACGGCCATTCTCGATAGTTTGTCGTCGACCTCGGTGTTGCAGGTGTTGACCTCTCCTATCCATGAGCTTCCGTGATGTTTTCGTCTTTGCACCTAGCATCGTGGATTAAACCGCCGAAGAGCCGCCAAGAGCGAAGATGGAAATCAAGGACTTCCACAGACATGTGCATGACGTAAAAGCTTGGAGTGAAAAAGCTGATCTTTGCATCATGCATGACCTCGACAGTCAAGCTGCTGCGGCGCAGGAGCCCCCACTAGCCCCCCATGAGAGCTGGGGATGGCTCTGGTGCAAACCTGCAGCTCAGCTAGAATGACGGCCTTTGCCTAAGATGCGTAGTCACCCGAGCAAAAGCGACCTGTTCAAGGGTAGACACTTCGAACAAGAGATCATCATCCTCTGCGTGCGCTGGTATCTGCGCTATAAGCTTTCGTACCCAGACTTGCTCGAGATGATGGCCGAGCGAGGCGTACCGATCGCTCACACGACAATCCTGCGCTGGGTTCAGCGGTATGCACCTGAGTTCGACAAACGCTGGAGCCGCTTCTCGACGTCGGCTGGCACCTCCTGGAGAGTGGATGCGACCTACGTACGGATCCGCGGTCGATGGGCTTATCTCTACCCGGCTGTCGATGCATCAGGCAAGACGGTCGACTTCCGGCTGAGTCCGCGATGCAACGTCGCCTCCGCCAACGCGTTCTTTCGCAAGGCTGTGCGCTCCCAACGCTGATCACCCGAGACTATTACGCTGGACGGTTACGCAGCCTCTCACAGGGCCGTTCGTGAACTTCAAGAGCAGGGATGTCTTCCTGACTTGACGAAGGTCCGCTCGTCGAAATACCTGAACAATTTGATTGAGCAGGACCATCGCAATGTCAAATCCAGGCTAGAACCGATGCTGGGCCTAAAAAGCTTCATTTCCGCTGCCATAGCAATTCGAGGCATCGAGCTCATGCATCGCATTCGCGTAGGCCAGTGCGACCTACGAGGTATGGGAACTCAGGGGCAAACTCCCTCCGAAATCTGGGTAGCTGTTCTGGCTGTGTGAACTCAGCCGGCGCACCGGCAGGTTCGAGTGCCTTTGTCCATAATTTGCACCAGAGCCTCGATCAGCATATGCCACCCTGACGTGGTCGGGACGGTGGCGATGACCACTTAAAGCGACTTCTTTCGCTGACTCACCGCGTTGTAATCGCCTTGCACAGAGCGTCTGGTTTCGTCCGCACTAACAGCTAGTTGCCCATACCACATGATTGTCGGGTCACGTGATATGAACAGCGAACCGCATGAGTTCAACGGCTTCGGAGGTCTTCCAGTTCTCGTAACGTCAACGCTTTTCTATACAACTTCCAGGCAGCAGCGCGGTAGTCTATCGAGTTCATTTTTCATTCAAATACTAGACCTATGCGTCCTACGCTGGTCGAGCGTCATTTACATAACATGGCCAATTTAGCAAAGAGCCCAACGAAGAAAACAACAAATTTTTTTTGAAAACAGTTACTAAATTGAAATATTGGTTTTTTTCTTGTAATATTTGCGCTTGCACGACTTCATGTTCACATGATCAGCAACATCTGCCCGCCATCATTGTGTGGTGATACAGACAAGGTTATTACTTGAACTCCCTCGAAAATTTGGCACGTTGGCGGACGCAGTTATTTAATGCGATTCTAACTATTACGCTTGTACTAGGCCTAATGGCAGCTGTTCCTAGCCTAAGTTTATTAGGTAATAATTTACAAGCGGTGATTGTGCTTGATGTTATTGCGCTGAGCTGGGTAGCCGCTTTACGCTTGGCACAGCACATCTCATTTCGGTTCAGAGTCATGCAATTTCTAGCTATGAATCTGATATTCGGTTGCGGTTTGATGGTGACGGTTGGCACGAGCAGCCAGATCTATTTGCTGGCCGGACCAATCATGGCAACGTTACTGCTTGGTACAAAAGTCGCCTTATTTACGACCGCTATTGGCAGTGTCGCGGTTTTCGTTATTAGCTATAGCGGGATCGGAACCGTTCACCTGGCAGGGGTTGACCAGAGTGGCTTCGGCTATGCTATGTTAATCACGATTACCTATAGTTTTCTTGGTACAGGAATGACCCTATCGTGTTCGTTCTTGTTGAAACGTCTTGCCGATTCCCTTGTGGAACTGCACGCGACCGCTCATTCTCTACATGAGGGCAAACTTGAGCTACATGAAGTCAATGCTGAATTGAGCCTGACTGCTGCCGCTTTATCGGGCCTAAGCGACATGGTAGTAATTGCCCGCATTGTCGACAGCCCTGGCGCTGCTCAGCCGATAATTTATGTCAACGATGCTTTTGAACGGCACACGGGATACAGCCGCGAGGAGATGATAGGTGGTAGCTGGCGAATACTCTTGGGCCCCAATTCCAGTCCACTTGAAATAGCTCGCATCCGCGATGCGATCAATAACGGTGTTGCAGTGTCGAGCGAGTTGGAATATTACACAAAAAACGGTATCTCATATTGGATCGAATTTGAGCTGAAGCCCTTTGCTGACGCCAGTGGGGTGCGAACTCATTGGGTCGGTACTGCCCATGACATCACAGAGCGCAAAAAGTCTGAAACGAGCATCCATAAGCTAGCGTTCTATGATGTACTAACGGGACTACCCAACCGCCGATTGCTAATGGAACGCTTGGAAGTCCTAGTTGCTGACGCGAGCGCTGGCATTAGTGCGATAATGTTCATCGACCTGGACAACTTCAAGGTGCTCAACGATGCTCGCGGCCATGCCATTGGTGACAATCTACTGGCCGCTGCAGGTGCGCGCTTATCTGGCCTGGTCGGGCCGCGGGACACCGTGGCGCGGTTAGGTGGCGATGAATTTGTGGTGATGCTAGCTGGTCTAGGCTACGATGAGCATCTTGCTACCGTCACCGCGCTGGCAATGGCAGAAAAGATCCGTTACGCGGTTGCCGAAGGGTTTGCAATCAACGGCCACGAGTACCAGTCATCGGCCAGCATCGGTGTCACTTTGATGGGTAAGCGGACGAACACCGTTCAAGACCTTTTGTCGGAAGCCGACACAGCTATGTACCGTGCCAAGACCAGTGGGCGGAACCGGGTAGTCTTGTTTGAGGCCACTATGCGTGCCGAAATGGAGTTCCGGCTGACCTTGCAGGACGACCTTGCTGCAGCCCTCCACAATAGCGAACTGAGTATGCACTTGCAATTGCAAGTCAATCCTGAAGGCAGTCCCGTCGGAGCTGAATTGCTGATGCGGTGGCGTCGTGCCGACGGTAGCACGGTACCGCCGGACCTATTCATTCCGCTCGCTGAGGAAAATGGTCTGATCATTGTTCTGGGCCAATTTGCTCTGCGCAGTGCGTGCGCTGCTTGGCACGCACTGACCAAAGCAGGTCACAGTATGCCACTATCTGTGAATGTCAGTCCGACCCAATTTCGTCATCCTAATTTTGTTGAGGATGTTCGGACGCTGCTGCACGATACTGCGACACCGGCTGACCAGCTCATTTTCGAAGTAACCGAAGGCCTGTTCGTCGATTCACATGACAATGTTATCGATCGCATGCACGAACTTGCTGCGCTTGGAATCCGCATGTCGATAGACGATTTTGGGACTGGTTATTCTAGCTTGGCTTACCTCAGACGTATGCCTCTATTCGAATTAAAAATCGACCGCAGTTTCATAAACGATATAGCTAACGAAGACGAAAATAGCCAGAATGGCAAGGCCAATGGCAGCGCCATCGTTCAATCGATTATCGCTATGGCCGGTCACTTAGGACTGCAAGTCGTGGCCGAAGGGGTAGAAACTGTTGCTCAAGCACGCTTTCTCGCCGCAAATGGAGCTCCTGCTATGCAAGGCTACCTATTCTCCCGACCAGTGCCTTTGGAGCATCTCGTGTCGCAGCTAGGTCGCATAGGGAAATTGGTGGCGGCATAGCAACATTCTATGCTGTCTCAACCGTCTGCTATCGGCCAGAAGCGGACGCTCGGCAAATTTCAGCGGTAGCGAATTACTATCGGCAGCTCTCTTCCAGACTCGCAAGCGTGAACTCGATGCCTCGGTGAAGAGCCTCTCAATGCCGAGCAATAGCCGGGCTTGGATTGCCTGTACTCGCAAAATGGGTTAGCGAGCGCGCCAGGATGCCCAGCCGACTGTCGAAAGCGGTTCGCCATCCACCGCCGCGAAGCAAATTCTAGTATGGCGGGTACGCCAGCATACGGTGGTGCAGTCAATCACCGCCATCGCTGATGCTAGACCGAGATTCGATCATCGTCACACGTTGCGGCGTGCAGGTCAGTTCATGCGAACGGGTGACAGCGAGCCATCGCGCAATGTTTTGACGCGGGGTCATGCCTGAACTTCGTCTTGAACTGTGCCGAACGCGATGCCGGCCCATACGGTGTCAAGACGAGTTGAAACGTTGAGTGGGTAAACGCGTTGATAAGGATTCCTATATTGCCTAAACGCGGCATCCGACAACGAATAGTCGGTGCACGTCAACTTTATGTAAAGAAACCGGTTGTCGTTCCGGTTGCGCTGCCGTTTTAGTGTACTGTGAACGTAATGTTTTGGCGCGAATTCAGAAGTTATTGATGCCGTCTTCTGAAAACGTGATCGGATGTTAACTCTTGCATCATATTTCTCATGCTCGCTTTTCTCAAACAGGAGCGTTACGGTCTGGAGCGCAATCTCTGCTGTTCGTTGATTTTTCGGTAACTCATGCATTCTATCGAATGCTTCCGTCACTCTAATCTGGAAATTTACCAATGGACAAGATTTAGGTGGATTGGGCCCTAAGTAGACAAAGCGCAGCGAAGCAAGTGGTTTCCTTTCATTATTTCTCTTAATAGAAAAAAATAAAAGAAAAATTTTGAATCCGATTTGAGTTTTTTTACGTATACGACATACACAGTGCAAATTTAACGGGCAATTTCCGGCGTTAAACTGTTGCATGTGCTGATGATTTCCCATTTTTAATCAAAGGAGAAATACCATGACGGATACTAATGTAACTCTTGCACTGCTGGAATCCCGTAAGCAAAAGCTTGAAAAGCGCCGCTCGTTTTTTAAGAACGTGGGTGGACTCAGCGTCGGTTTGGTAGGTGGCACAATTCTTAGCGCTTGTGGTGGCTCAGTACACGATGCAATTGCGCAAGCTGCGGCACCTACTGATACCGACATTTTGAATTTTGCATTGAACTTGGAATATCTCGAAGCGCAGTTTTACTCGTATGCGGTGTTTGGTACTGGCTTGCCATCGAATATGCTCACAGGCACCGGGACGCAGGGAACAGTTACGGGCGGCACGAAAGTGCCTTTTAACGATCCGGTGGTAGCACAGTATGCCAAGGAGATCGCCCAGGACGAGGTGGCTCACGTCGGCTTCCTGCGCACGGCGCTGGGGTCAGCAGCCGTCGCCATGCCTGCGATCGACATTGGCGGCACCGACCCGAACGGTGCGTTTTCGACTGCAGCCCGAGCTGCTGGCCTAGTCGGAGCAGGCCAAGTTTTCAATCCATACGCTAGCGATGAGAATTTTTTACTCGGAGCCTTCATCTTTGAAGACGTGGGCGTCACCGCTTACAAAGGCGCTTCACCGCTGATCACAAACAAAACCTTTTTGGAAGCCGCCGCAGGCATCCTAGCTGTCGAGGCTTATCACGCTGGGCTAATTCGCACGGTTCTGTACACGAAAGGGCTGACAACACCTGCTCTCCGTGCCGGGGCCGGCGCGATATCAGACGCGCGCGACAGTCTGGACAACTCGACCGACGACGATCAAGGTATCGTCAATGCTAGCGATGCAACGATGTCGAACATCGTACCGACCGATGCTAACGGTATCGCATTTAGTCGTGCCCCCGGCGACGTTCTTAACATCGTCTATCTCACCAAGGAGTCGGTCACAATGGGCGGATTTTTCCCTAAGGGTGCCAACGGCTCGCTTAATATGAGCACAGCTTACGCCTGATCATTGAACGCCCGCGAACGCGAATGGCGATCGCAATGACCGCCATTCGCGGGCCCTAGACTGCAGACGTCTCTTTAAGTCGTTCAGCAGAGACGGCTATCGGCCAGAAGCAGACGGCTACCTGGTCAGCCGATGCAGTTAAATTTTATCGATAACAACCCATAAAATGAAAATTCCTATTTCAGGTAGATGTGCATGCGGATCGATCCGCTACACGAGCGCGCGAGAGCCTATTGCCATGATCAATTGCCATTGCAGCGATTGCCAGCTCTCCAGTGGCGCTCCTTTTGCGTCCGGTATCGTTGTCATGGCCGCAGATCTTCGGGTTAGCGGTACACCGAAAACCTACGCTGTGACTGCAAGCAGCGGTGGGCTCGCCACCCGTAGCTTTTGCGCCGACTGTGGCACTCCCTTGTTCACGACCAGCGAAGCAAATCCACAATTCACGTCGATCCGATTTCCCTCATTGGATGATACTGCCGATTTCAAACCCATGCTCGACATCTATACCGCTAATGCGCAGCAATGGGTATGCCTTGATCCGGCAATTCCTCACTTCCCACAGTCGCCCCAATAGGGGCTGTGACAAGGTTTGCTTTAGTCGGAAGCAGCTTGTGAAGACAGTTCGAGAGTTTGTCAGACCAGCAACATGCTAAGCTGGCTCGACCGTCTGCAACCGGCCATAAGCAGCCATTCGGAATCGCTACTTGATCAATCGCGTTTATCGTGAAGCGATAAATATCCAAATACTGCGCGCCGAACCCGCTTTTGTACTGCTACCGAATCAGTTTCGGCAGCGGAACCGGCGGCATCGACAATTCCCTTAATTATTGCAATCACATCCTGTGCAACTGTCTGGTCTGTGTCCCGAAAGCGGGAGCCAAGGCGTCCAATTATTTGCAAGACAACATCAGTAACACCATCGTTGATTTTTCGTGTGGCATCGTCAAAGGGTAGATGCGCTTCTTCAAAGTCCAGAATCCTTGCAAGCCTTGGCCTTTTGAATTGATGCTCGATCGCTGCTGAGATCAGAATCGAAAAAGCCTCTTCGGCAAGTGGCTGCTCAAGAGCTAACTCAGCATGTGAGAGAAGCTGAGCGGTTTCGCGAGCAAGAAGGGCTCCCAAAACTGCCTCTTTGTTTGGAAAGTATTGGTACAGGGTGCCGATGCTGACTCCTGCTTTATGCGCCACGGCATTGGTAGAGAAGCCGTTGTGAGCTTCTGTCTCCAAAATGCGAGCTGCTGCCTCGATGATGGTGCTCACTGTGTAAGCGGATCGATCCTGCCTGGGGCTCTTGCGGGGTATAGGGCGATTCTTAGAAGTCAAAGGCATGGTGAGCAAGAAAGCGAGTTGTTAAGGTGAGTTATAGCTCGCATACTATAGCCTCTTTTCCGACACATTAGGTTAAAAAATGACTCAACAAAGCGTTAACTTCAATGCAAAATTTACTGCGTTTTTTCTTGTTAAGACTTCTCCAGAGTGGCTCGGCTTTTCGTTTGAGGAGCGACTCGCTCACGCGCGAGGAACGTTTCAACCTATTCTCGAAGAATTCTCTACAGGTGTGAAATTGAACTGGTATGACACTGAGTTTTACACGGCAACAATTACCGATATCTGGATGATCGAAGCTAAAGATCATGAGAGCTACCAACTCTTCTGCGAAAAACTTCGAGAAACCCCTTTTTGGGACCGTTTTTTCTTCATTAAAGAGATTTTCTTAGGCGAAAAAAATGCTTGGGCGAAAAACTATGACGTGGCTGCGTTGACTAACTAACTGCCGCATGTTCAGGTTTTTCTTCAGAAATTTGCCCGCGAAATTGCTGAGTATCGTGGCTAATAAGGCTGAACGACTACACGTGATGGGTGCGATTTTAATATGTACTCTATGACTGCTTCGGGTCGGCAGCGGAAGTTCGCGACAGTCGGTTGTTTTTTCGACTCGGCAACATGCTATGCTGAACTGACCGTCCGCTACCGGCCAAAAGCGGCCATAAATCTCGAAAGGAAAACCCATGTTCGTTGTGCTTCATCGGCGGCAGTTATGAAAACACTATTCTTGTGCATGGCTCTGTCGTGGGTCGCATGCACTTCGGCAAAGGCGCAGGAATCACTTTTCGTCGCCCATGTGGAGCGCGTCACTTTGGAACCGCGCGGTGGCCAGTACTGCGCAGACCTTTGCGCGGCCAGCGGTCGTCATAATCCCGATGGAACTACATACGTCTGCATTTCAAACGATGGCGGATGTGACAAGACGGAATTCGTGGTCGATAGGGTACTGCTTGGCGACATGCAACCCGGGCCGCACACGTTCGACACCCGAATCGGCGAATGGGGTGGTACACATTTTCCGATCACGCATCAGCCCATCCTCGTCCACATGAAACCAGGGTTCGTAGAGTGGGCTCCTGTCAAGGTCAAGGATGGAAAGGAACTAGCGCAAGTCAAGGCGTTCCGACATGGCGGCATCGTTAGCGGTGTCGACTTACGATCGCTGGCGCAGGGCGATGAGGACACTGTGACACTCGACGCTCTGATCGAACATCTGCCTACACGACGTTAATCAGAGAAAGCTACGTCCGGAATGGGTCGGTTGCGGTCGTTTGTGATACTCCGTGAACTTTCCCCTGAAGCAACCTGCTATGCTGGCTCGACTGGCCGGGTTCGGCCAGAGGCGGACGTTAGGATTATCCTAACTTCGTCAATCAGTGCTTTAAAGCCAATGAGGAATACTTGTGCCGCGATGTTCTTCGCTGTTAAACAACGCTTAGCGTCGCTGGGTCGGGCTGAACACAACCGGAAAAAGCGGGCGATAGTCTAAAACTTGTACTGTGGACAACAAAATCGTACACTAGATTTTCCGAACTAACGGGAGCCCATACGATGTACAGCAAAATCGTTACCACGTTGTTTAGCGCGGCTGTTTTGGCTTGCATTTCGCTACCGAACGCACAAGCGCAATCTGAGACTATCCAAGACATGACCGGCTCGAACGCCTGTTTGCAATCCGCCAATTTTCCGGCACCGTTCGGAGAGTCAGATTTGAAAGGCAACGCCAAATTGCCGGCCTATTGCGACTGCTATATGAGCAAATTCGAGGCGCGACGCATCAAAGCGGCGCAAGCCATGCAGGCCAATACGGACACGCAGGCTAATCTGGATAAGGCCGCGAAGAAAAAGAAACGGGCCGAGGCATATGCGGAGCAGCTTGCAATGCGTAATAGCTGCCGCCAACAGCTCGGCTTACCCCCGGCCGCTGACGCCAGCAAGTAACCGGCAACCGGGACGCACCCGAGCGATTGTTGTTGGCACGCTACTGCTCGGTCTTGATGACGTACTATCGGTCGAGTGCCACCTGTCGTAACTGTACGAGACATTTCCAACCCGGCAACATGCTATGCTGGCTCGACCGTCTGCTATCGGCCACAAGTAGCCGTTGTAGATCGGGACAGTGGCGAAATGTTCTTCTGATGACTTAATCTTGGCGACGCGATTGCGTGCTCTGGTCGGGAGCTGGAGCCCACGCAGTATTCTCTGACGCCCCAGCCGCAGACGTGCGGGTGCCGCTGATACGCTTACCGGGCCGCGGCCGGCCGTCAACAAACGTGATGGTTTGCACCAGAGCACCACCGTTTGAATCGAAATGCAGCTTGGCGTCCTTTTCGCGAATAAAGTAATCATAATCACCGGCCGGGATCAGCTCGACCGTGTCCGGTCCGAACGGCGGCCCGGACGCATACAGATGGCTGCCATGGCGTGTAATGCGCAGCATAGTATTGGACACGACATACTCTCCGGTGAAACGGTCGTACAGCGCAGGGTTAGCGGGCGCCGCAACGCGCCCGATCTGGTGCCAATCCTGCCACGCGTATTCGGCCGCAATGCTGCGCATGAATTCCTCGATTAAGGTCCAACCATAGTCCCCATTCGTTAGGATTACTGCGCCTTGCCCAGTCCGAGTATAGGCGAATAGTAGCGCCTTGTATCCTGCATTTGAACCGCTGTGGTGGAACGTGGCTTCCTGACCCTGGTGATCAAGCTCAAACCCGAGCCCGTACTGGCCACGAACTGGCGTCAATAGTTCGCGCGTCTGCTGCTGGGTCAGGAAATCGTCATTGCGGCCTTGGGCTGCCGCTTGCAGCGCGATCGCAAATCGCGCCAAATCGGACGCAGTGGTCCATAGGCCGGCGGCCGCCTGTTCGGGATAACGATGCCAGCCGCCGAACAGCGGTGTCCCGTCCATTTCGTGTCCGACAGCTGCTCGCGTGGCCAGTTTGAACGGCAACGTTGTGGCAAACATCGAGTCATGCATCCCGAGCGGCGCCAGAACCATGTTATGGGCCAGTTCATTGAAGGGCCGGCCGGTCGCATCGGTGAGGTATTGCTGGAGTACAGCGTAACCAAGGCTGGAATAGACGTACCCGGTGCCCGGCTCGATTTCGACCCGTACCTCTGGATTATCCGCTGGAGGAGTGCCCTGCAAAACCTGCAGCAAGGTCGGACAAGAACTTTCGGCAGCATAGCCAGACAGGCCGTATTCGGACAGGCCAGCCGTGTGGCTTATCAGGTCGCGCGCTGTCACTGGTCGTTGCGCCGTCAATCGGCTGTCCGACAGATGCCATTGGTGCAGGCGGCGATTTACATTTTCATCCAGGTCGACTAATCGCCGAGCCGCCAGTTGGAGTGTGGTGACGGCCGCGACGGGTTTGCTGATCGAGGCTGCCTGAAAAAGAGTGGCGGGAGTTACTGGACGGCCACTGGCTGCATCCGCTACGCCCCAAGCGCGCGCCCAAGCGATACGACCACCGTCGATCAAAGCCACGCTCACGCCAGGTACGTGAAGGTCGCGCATGCGGTCGGCCAAGCGCATCATGCGAGCTGGCGCACCCTGCACGACGACGGGTTCAAGCAAGCCATTTTCAATGCGGGTAATGCGGGCCTTGGTCTGCACATCGGGAGAGCCCTTTATGGTCTCCGCTGCCGTGTACCCGCCCGACGCTATCAGATGCAGAGCGCAACCGATGCGTGCCAGTTTCCAGCTGAACGAGCGGATACGTTTCTTCATGGGAACTCCCTTCAAGGTTTGGCTATGAAGCAGGCGGCGGTAAGCAATCAAAACGTTCAAAAATTATTGGAAATATAGCGTGAATCTCAATGCAAAAGCATTTTATTTGCTACCAGGTGGCAGAAAAAATTGCGAATGAATGAGAGTAATGAAGGAGTGGTCTAGCAAGCAGAGTTAAGTAAAGGTCTGCTTCGGGGCGGAAACTACCCGTTGTGATAGTCTGAGAGTATGCCAGCTCGGCAACCTGCTATGCTGGCTCGACCGTCTGCTACCGGCCAGAAGCGGACATCACACCTGAGCGAGCCATCGGTCATGCAAACAACAGCTTTTCCAACGGAGCCCGAAATTCGTCTCGCGGCGCAGCGTGCCTTGCTCGATGAAGTTCCCCCACGCCTAAGGTCTGTGTCGTTCGATATAGCTGACGATGGACGGCTACGCGGGCGTTTTGAGTTCGATGGCGATCCGACGGACGAAGAACGCGAATGTGCGAGCGTTGTTATGACCAATGTCCTTGCGACGCTCAGCCCTACTATTTCGTTTTCGGAAGATTTTGCATCCAATCCTTTCCCGCAACAGCGCACTTTCCTGCCCATTGCTGTCTATGCGCGAAACGAAGATGCATGGAATAGCTGGACTGCCAGCTATGGAAGCGAATAACCGGACGACCGCTTTGGGTCGAGAGCTGCCGGTCGTGACAGTCTGAGAGTTTGTCAGCTCGGCAACCTGCTATGCTGGCTCGACCGACCGCAACCGGCCACAAGCGGTCACTAAAGGGTCTTATGTTTAAACCAGAAGATGTGCGTCAGGCATTTGCGAATGGTATTTTTCGCGGGCCAGCTACAGCAGCAGTGATTGCCCAGGTAGAGCAAGCTCTAGGTCACGAGTTACCGCACCAGCTCCGTAGTCTTTACCTTGAGTTCGACGGATTTCAAGGACCGACAGGCGCGAACTTCCTCTTTCCGGTTCTTGAACGGGCAACCCCAGGAAGCGAGTCACTGCTCAACTACACGCAATTTTTCCGTGGCGAAGATTACTTTCCCGAGTGGTTGCAGCACGCAATTGCGGTAGGCGACAACGGTACCGGAACGACGTGGTTCATGCTTCTGGAGGAGGGAGACCGGTTAGTGCGATGGGACGCTGAGTGGGAAGAATATGAAGAGGTAGAGGGAAATCTTCTCGATGCGTGGATAGCCGAAAGAAAACTTTACGAATCTGTCTCTACGCGTACTTAAGCGCGCAATGTCCGCTGTGGACCTTGGATTCAACTGGTCAATGCAACACACTAAACTCTGCATGAGCAGAAGGAGTGTTGCGCATGAAGCAGAGACCTAGGATCTACTATACAGAAACGCAGAAGGCGCTCATGTGGGAGCGTTGGAAGACGGGCGAATCGCTGCATCAAATTGCCGCGCTGTTCGATCGAAATCACTCATCGATACAGCGAATTCTTGCCGAGTCTGGCGGCATTCGCCCCGCGCAAAGGCAGCGGTCAAGGTTGGCCTTGTCGCTGGCAGAGCGGGAAGAGATATCGCGTTCGTTAGCTGCTGGTCATCCGATCCGGCGAATCGCCCAACTTCTCGGACGAGCACCTTCTACAATTAGCCGCGAGATCAGCCGGAATGGCGGCCAGACGAGCTATCGAGCAAACTGTGCCGACCGGGTTGACGCCGCTCTATCAGCAAGACGTGCGGCGTTCCACGGCGGCGCCAGTTCACGAATCAAGCTGTCTTCCAAGCCGGCCGCGAGGTTGATACGGAAGCCGCCGTGGTGCTGCCCGGCCGGTGGGGCTATAACGTAGACTTCGACAGCGGCGCCCTCTAGCAATGCTTCCTTGATGAGCCGGTTATTGCGGATGTTCGTCGATCCACCACGTTCGGCGGCCGCTGCCGGCGTTCGATATCCTTGCATGCGCCTGGCCAGGCCTTGGCTGGTCTTGCCACTGTACGTGATGACGTCGTTCACCGCGAAAGCGTACAGCAGCTCGGAGGCCTCGACGTACGGTTGTAACACGTGCAGCTGAAGAATGCCCCCTCCGCTTGCCCATTGGCCAGCTCGTCTGAATCCAAGTGCAACGATCTGGTCAAGAGAAGTCGTCACCTGTTCGTGTGGATTCATAGCATCAGCTACTTTATCTCAGTTTTTCTTTTTTGGCGTAGCACTTTGAGAATCCTTCTCAGCGAGCGCAGTTGATCCTAACTTTTTAAAACTTTCGTGCTCTCCCCGACGTTTAGACAATTTTTTTGAGACTGAATCATTTGGCTCGCTTGCTCTCGATTTTTCAGACTCGGTATCTATTAACTCGTCAATTAATCGCTTTCTTTTAACCGCTTCCGCATTTTCGATCGCTTTAGCCTCTGCCCTCGCTTTAGCCTCCGCCTTCAACTTGTTTACCCTTTTTACTGCAGATATATATTCCGCGAGGACTGGATACTTGTTTTTATCGATATTTTCGCTGATATTGTCCAGATCGTTTTTGAGATCTGACAGTGCTGTCGCATCGAGCGAAAGGATGCTGGAGTCTGGAGCAATGGCTAAGACCATGATCGAATTTGTTAGCGAAGTATTCATTATCAGCGCTAACCTCTCTATCATATTTGGTGCGGTCGGTGTGGTTACACCAGATTGGTTTCGCAACTGCAACGACTTACGCAAGTATTCAAAAAGAGTGTATGAGATTTGTTTGACTTTGCCAGCGTCAGTCAATAAAGAAGGTAGAGCAAGGCCTATTTCGGTAAGTGTTTGTGCACACATCATTGCGCTAAATGGCCCGGGCAATGCATGCGCGAGTGTCTGAACAGTGTTAAACGCGTAGTGGACTGGCACGTTCAATTCTTCTTCAAGAAATAGATATTCTTCACGCTGGTCTTTTTTAAACGAGGCTAAAGCTGCGTTCGGCGGGAATTTGAGTGCCGCTTTTATTTCGAAGACCAGTAAAACCGAATTGGCGAGAATTGCCACCATGTCCGCGCATATCTTATTTGGCTCAAATCCCTGTTGATTTGCATACGGCAGCGTATGTCTGAATCGCAAGCGCTCTGAATAACAATACTCTGCAAGTGCTACGACAATTGCGTCTTGAACTGCAGACTCGCCCTTGGATACCACATCTGGCATACATCCCCCACCGATAGTAGAAAAACATTTTATACCCGTTTTTCCATGTTATTGCAAAGCAGACGATCTGAAGTAGGTTGCGATGCTCCTTTTGAAGTGCTTAAGCAGTTTGAATTATCTACATTTACCCATACGAAATGCAACTAACAAACCTTTAAGCTTCATGTAACTCCCCTCCGGTAAGCCTACGACTAAAAAACCACCTCTAATTTAAACAAATGTATCCAGAACGATGATCGTAAACGACTGAGTCTGTTCCCGGGCTGTGGGTGTTACGATGTGCAGGCCTTGAGTGCGACCGGTCTATCTCGCAAGTTCACTCCAAACACTAAAAAGTTCACTTTCGAGCTCAAATCAAGCAGGAGACCAAGGCCAAGGCTGCAGTCGTTTGATACGTGATTACTGCTGTAATCATGCAAGCGGGGCGCACATTAAGCGTGACGCGTCACCAAAAGTCACGTGTTGCTCAGTGTTGCCGTTTACGTACGGTCTAGCATTTGATATATCGCGCGACTTGGCCACCATGTTTTGCAAGGGAACGTTCACCAATGCTTTCGACTCCGACATCAAGACTACGATCCCAAGGCTTTGGCCTAACGCAGCAGCCACCCGAAATTTATGTACTCGAAGTCCGTCGCCAGCAAACCGGCACGGCCGAGCCAGTAGTCGACTGGGTATTGGTCGAGAAAGTCCAGGCAGTGGAGCGAGATCTGAATACGGGAACGGTACAGCGCGCCAAACTCAACATTTTTTATTGGGATCTGAGCGGTGGTGCCGATCAGCGCGACGCGCCGAGTGGTGACTTTTCTGCAAGCTACGAAGCGATATGGAACCTGCTATCTCTCACGTCGGGCTCTCTCGACACGGGTGGATACGTCCTGGTCGAACCTGTGAGGCTGCGAGGAGCACACCTTGGCACCTACCTGATGAACTTAGTCGTCAGCTGGGCAAAACAATGGCCTGGGACTGACGTCCGCGAAATCCGCTTGTTGGCTGGTGATGCCGGTAACGACAACCGACTCAGGCGAAACCGGTTCTATGAGCAATTTGGCATCAAATTCGATTTCGACGATGCGAGCATGAGCGCCGGGTCGTCTCAACCGATGAAGGCGGACAACTTGGTGGAAGTGACAGCATGGAAACAGTCGATCACTGAGCATAATCTAGTGACGTACCTCAGACGTTCTACAAACGAAGCTAAGATGCTAAGCGCTGACCGCCGATTTTTCCAGCGGGAGTTTCGCGCGGTATCTCTAGCGCTAAACGACGCCTACAGACGTCCAGTCACATGGATGTGGAAGCGACTAATCATGGACAACCTGGCCAGGACGCTGCTCATTGGGGCAAGCGTACTCATCGCCGGGCTATGCGTGTATCGGCTAGTTTGATGTTGGCTTGGCTCGGATTCAATATAACTTTTGCACTTTCAACCTTCGATATCTTCGATGATAACGCGTATTATCATCGTTGCGTTTATGCTTGTTTTGGCCGTGAAACAGGGTTAGGATGGTACTTTCAGCCATTAACTTGGAGCCGAGATATCCGTCTCCGGCCATCCCCCATGCCCGATACGCCGCCGCCGGCACAGCCACTCGAACTCACTGTAGCCGACATCCTGGCAGCCGGCCTCAATGATCTGCTGGGCGCGGCGTCGACGCACGATGCTGGTGAAATGTACAGCCTGCTGTCCCGGGCCGCCCGCGACGCGGACGCCGCTGGCGAGGCGCTACGCGCCCGCGCCCTAGGCTTCATGGCGGCCATCGCGTCGATGATGCTGGAGCCGGACACCCGCGCGGCGCCGTTCCAGCCGCTCGCGCGCTGGGCCGATGGCACCCGCACCATGCTTCCCGAAGACCTGAGCACGGCGCAGGTCGACCTGCTCGTGCAACTGGTCGACGTCGTGTCCAATCCGCTGCTGCGCGCCCGGCTGGCCGATCTGGTGTGGCTCAAGGACCGGCGCAAGGGGGTCGAGTTTGCCCATGCTGCCATCGACGGCTACCGCATACATGCCATCGATTTCGATACCTGGCACCTGAGCGGCCGGGCGGTCCTGCACCGCGCCCTGCAGCTGGCGGCGTCGATCGGCGGCGGCGCCGGAGACCGGACCGCGGACATCGAGGCGGTGCTGCTTGCCGCGTTCGACCGGGCGTCCGGGGCAGGCACCTTCGAGCCGCTGTTTTACGTGCGCCCCCTGTATGTGGAAAAGCGCGCCGTGGCCCAAGCGCCCAGGATCGCGGGCGAGCTGGAACGCGTGGGGCGCGAACGCCTCGCCGCCGGCTGCAGCGCGGATGCCGAAGGCTTTTTAGACGAGGCTGGCAAATGGTACGAACGGGCCCGCCTATCCGAGAAACAGACCGAGATGCAGGCCCTGATCGGCGCCAGCCTCGCGGCGCAGGCGGACGCAAGCCCATCGGCGATCGCCCGTCAAGAATTTCTTACCCGTGCCATCAAAGCCTATCGCGACGTGCCGGGTCCGCACCGCGCTGCGCACGGGGTCGAGGACATCATCGCCGATCTGCGCGCGAAGCTGGCGGCAGCCGGACGCCTCGCGCTGGGCGAAATGCGTGTCGCGCAGGGACCGCGGATCAACCTCACCGACGCCGTGCGCGAAGCCGTGCGGCGCGTGCAAGGAAAGACGCTGTTGAAGGCGTTGCTTGCATTCTGCACGCTGCAGCCGTTCCCGCGACGCGACGAACTGGTTCAGGACGCCCAAGCGCTGCTGGCGCAAAGCTTCGTCGGCCGGTTGTTCGGCGGGGTCACCTTCGCCGGCGACGGCCGTGCCGTCGCGCGCCGCGCCGGCGCCGACAGCGGCCTGGAGGCGGAAGCCGCGCAGGTCGAATCGCGGGCCATCAGGGGCTGCTGCGACATGGTGGCCATGACAGCGTATGGGATGATCCGCCCCGCACTCGAGGCAATGCAGCTGGAGTGCTATTTGACCCCGCTCGACTTCGAGCACCTGGCCGGGAACGCCGGCATCGTACCGCGCGACCGCGCCGACGTCGTCGCCAAGGGTCTGTACGCCGGGTACTGCGGGGACTACGTGCAGTCGATCCACATCCTGGTGCCGCAGTTCGAACACATGGTTCGGGTTGCGCTGCAGGACGCCGGCGCTCAGACGACGACGCACGACGCGAACGGGCTGGATATGGAGATCGGCTTGTCGAACCTGGTCGAGCGGCCGCAAATGACCGAAGTGTTTGGCGAAGACCTGACGTTCACCGTCCGCTCACTCATGTGCGAACAGGAGGGGCCGAACCTGCGCAACGCCGTCGCGCACGGCATGGCCGACAGCGCGCTGTGCAACAGTGTGCATGGCGTCTACGCCTGGTGGCTGGTGCTGCGCCTGGTGGTGACGTCGTTCGTGACCAACCTTCCCGAGGAGCAGGAACGCGCGCCCGCCACACGGGAACGGGGAGCGTAAGGATGGCCCAGCATACCGACGTCGCGCTGCCCGAACTGGCCTATAACCGCACCGACTACACGGCGCTGCGCGCCTACGTGCTTAAAATCCCAATCCAGCGCATCGCCGACCTGTACTATAGCGAAGACAGCCCGCAGGTCGAGCAAGGCCTGGAACGCTGGCTTATAGACATGCGCAACGCGCTGATAGAGCGCTCGATCGAGCACAATCCCGCCTTTGCCGAGATCCTGAAGGGTGCACGCCAGGGGGGCGCCATCACCGACAAGGCGCTCAACATCCTGATCAAGGCGGCCGACATGCCGCGCCCGGCGCCAAGCCGAGCGCAGCCGGTTGCACAATGGTTCCGGCCGAAGACCGCCCGCGTGCTGAAGGAAGAGGATGTGCTGACGATCGGCGAGCTGGTAGACCTGATCAAGCGGCGCGGGCCCGGATGGTGGCGCTCGGTGCCGAGGGTGGGTGCCGGCCGGGCGGGCGCGATTCTGCGCTGGCTGCGCCAGTGGCCGGACCAGCTGGGGGATATCGACCTGGACGGCGCCCACGCCGGGCCGGCGGAGGATTTCGACCTGCTGCCGGTACTGGATCCGACGCGCCGCGCCGCGCTGGCGCCCCTCGGCACCTTCCAGCTGCCGGTATGGCTGTCCGGGCTGCAGGGCGCGAACCGCTCGCCGGCGTTCTGCTTCATCGCCGCCCGGAACGACCTCGAGGCGATCAACGCCTACCTGGTGCGCTACAAGGGCCAGGCCCACACGGAACGGGCCTACCGAAAGGAGCTGGAGCGATTCATCCTGTGGTGTGCACTGGTGGCATGCAAGCCGATGTCGTCGCTGCTGGTCGACGACTGCGAGCGCTACAAGCAGTTCCTGGTGGCGCCGACGCCGGATTTCCGCGGCCCACGCACCGTCAAGACCAGCAAGCGGTGGCGGCCGTTCGCCGAGGAGCCGATGAGCACGGGATCGCAGAAGCAGGCCGTGCTCATCCTGCGCGGTATGTTCGACTGGCTGGTCAAGGTGCGCTACCTGGCTGGCAATCCGTGGACCGCCGTGAAGGACCCCGTGGTGATCGTGCAGGCCGAGCACATGCAGGTCGACCGCGCGCTCAGCAGAAATGCCTGGGATACGGTCGTCGAGGTGTTGACTCTGCGCGCGGCGGCATTCGACAACCAGCAGGACCGGGTGGCGCTGGCGGCGATCCTGCTGATGGGGGACTCGGGCCTGCGCCGCGCCGAGGTGGCCAGCGCGCATCAGAACAAGCTCAGAGCGAGCCAGCACGCCAGCGGCGTGTGGATGCTCACGGTGCTCGGCAAGCGCAGCAAGATCCGCAAGGTGCCGGTCAGCAGGCGCACCATCGATGCGCTGCGCGCGCACTGGCGCGATCGCGGACTCGACTTCGACGGCTCGCCAGCGGACATGCCGCTGCTGGCGCCTCTTGTGGTACCGGGCACGCCTGCGGCCCGGGCACGGCACCGGGATAACGGTGCCAACGGCTATCGCGCAAATTCGCTGTATGACGTGATCGCCGGCGCCCTGGGCCGCGTGCAGGCGCACGTGGTTGAGTACACGTCGCAAGAGGCGCCGCTGCTGACGCCGGAGGACCTAGTCCAGCTCGAGCACACTTCTCCGCACGCCTTCCGGCATACGTTCGGCACGCTGGCCGTCGAAGATGACATGCCGATCGTCGTCGTGCAGGACGTACTCGGCCATGCCAGCGCGGCGACAACATCCATCTACGTCAAGGCGAAGGAAAAGCGGATCGCCGAGGCCGCAGAGCAGTACTACGGCAAACAGGGCGGCGAGGCGGGTGCGCGCCGCAAGAAGGCGGTGTGATGCCCGGGTACCGCGTCTAAAATGGCCACGACCGACAAGCCCGACAAAGGGTTGAAAGTGCCGTTCGGGCGCCAGGGCGATCGGCTGCTGGCGCCGACCAATCCCCTCGCAGCCGGCCTAGAGTGCCAGTGCTGCCGTCCAGGGTGCGGGGCGAGGCTGATCGTCAAGCAAGGGACAAAGCAGCTCTACTATAATCAACCATCTTGGGCTTTTTGCTTTCTTTCTGACTTTCTCATTTCCAGAGCCCGCTTTTCGTTCAACTTTGCCATCGCACCCGCCGGGGTTCTTGGTTTTGCTACTGTAGGCGGATTTGGGAAGACAAGGTCCAATGCTGATGTCTTTCCGATTGCTATGACAATACTTAAGAATAGTTCTAGTGAGTCACACGTCCCAAGCTCGAACCGTTTGTATGTCCGACTTGATACCTGAAGTAAGCCTGCGAACTGCTCTTGCGTAAGGCCACGATGCTTTCTTTCTAGACGTAAACGGTCTGACAAGAGTGACCGATAGCGTCCTACATCTGAGCCAAGAATATCGCTAAACGTGGGGGTAGTCATAAAAGTGCCAAAGCTGTCACTTCAGTGAAAAAACTGCGTCAGACTGTGGATAACTTTAATTCTAAACTGTAAAATTACGTTTAATCAAGGCTTAAAAAGCCAAAAGCCACCTCGTGGGTGGCTTTTAAGACTCTATTGCCAATGTGGCATCACCGGCTTAGGTTCCTCGCAAAAGGAGCGGGAGTGGGATCACACTGGGCTACGGGAAGAAGTATAGCGCATCTACCACAGAATGATCAATAAAAATACACATCAGGCTGATGTAACCACAGTACTTGCAACCATCGGTAGCCCACGCAGCGCTCCGTACAGATCGTTTTTTAACTGTGTATCAGACGAACAAGTGCTAGGAGCCTACCTTTGGGGACAAGCAGTTTCGAACGCACTCTGGCCTTGCTTGAGCATGTATGAAGTTGTGCTCAGGAACTCGGTTCACATGGCAGCTTCACGGTACAGTTCGCAAGGTAGAAGCGTCTCCTCCCCTTGGTATGATCAGCAAGTGGCCGGCTGCCTGAAGACAACGTCAAAAGGCGCGAAGCAGATCGATGAAATTTTGGAAAAAAGTCCAGGCCTCTCGCCTGACGGTGTTATTGCTTCTTTATCGTTTGGATTCTGGCCAAGTTTTTTGCGCGGTTTAGCGAAAAAAGACCGCGCCCACATTTTGGTTGCTACCTTCGCCTACCATCCCCACTCTAAGGTCTCACACTGGAGCTACCAAGAAAACGTGTCAAAATTGATAGACACGCTTGTCATGATCCAAAACCTACGCAACGCCGTTGCGCATCTGGAACCAATATGGAAGCCGCACCGATTAAAGCTAAGGTCCACTGCAAGCTTGCGTGATGTTGTACAGACATTGCAACACCGGCATGAACAAATTATCGAGACTATGAACTGGTGCTGCCCTGCAAGTGCGTTAGCAGCGCAGCATGGTTATGCAAACCGGGCCTTTAAACATCTTTGTTCAGAGCGCGCGGTCGAAGCATTTATGCAGAGTCCTTTTCACGCAGGAGACCTAGTCCAATGGGACCGACCAGCAAGGGCTTTAGGCGATCAGTTATAACATCAACATGTTCATCTTCGAAATAACTATATGACGACAATTGCTTAGCACATATTAATTAAGAATCTGTAGAGATATCTTGAGCGCAGGCGTGAAACGTTTCAGGGAACGGATTTCCAGCGAACCACCGGTGCGCCCGGCACTGCCTATACTCGACATAGCCCGCGTTATGTTGAGTAGTTTTGCCGAACAGTTTGAGCGTTTCACGTTCAGATTTCCCCTGCTATCCGGACCTGATTTCGCCGGCGAACAATGACCTCAATCTTGATTGCGCGTTTGGCTACGCGTTCTAAGGCGCTGTAGTAAACATCGAGTTGGCTCTGCAGCCGTTCTACTGCTGTTCTGTGATGCAGACGCATCAATCCCCTTGAAGAGGCGACTTTCGCGCGCGAAAGACATCGTCCTGCTCAAACTGACTTTGCACCGCACAGGCTTGACCTAGCTCGGCAGCCCAGGAGCTGACACACCATGCTGTTGCCCGGCTGGCAACGCGGCTGTACACTCAGCCTTACGAACGGCCGGGTTCGGCCTTGGATTCAACTGGTCAATGCAACACACTAAACTCTGCATGAGCAGAAGGAGTGTTGCGGATGAAGCAGAGACCTAGGATCTACTATACAGAAACCCAGAAGGCGCTCATGTGGGAGCGTTGGAAGAAGGGCGAATCGCTGCATCAAATTGCCGCGCTGTTCGATCGAAATCACTCATCGATACAGCGAATTCTTGCGGAGTCTGGCGGCATTCGCCCTGCGCAAAGGCAGCGGTCAAGGTTGGCCTTGTCGCTGGCAGAGCGGGAAGAGATATCGCGTTCGTTAGCTGCTGGTCATCCGATCCGGCGAATCGCCCAACTTCTCGGACGAGCACCTTCTACAATTAGCCGCGAGATCAGCCGGAATGGCGGCCAGACGAGCTATCGAGCAAACTGTGCCGACGATGCTGCCTGGAAGCGTGCCCAACGTCCCAAGACATGTAAGCTGGTGGACAATCCTGTGCTGGCAGAAATGGTGGCCACCAAACTTCAACTACAGTGGGCACCAGAGCAAATTGCTGGGTGGCTCAAGCATACGTTTCCAGGAGACGAGGACTTTCAGGTGTCGCACGAAACGATTTATCGTAGCCTCTTCATTCAGGCACGTGGTGCGCTGAAAAAAGAGCTGTTAGCGCATCTTCGGCGACCTCGGATCATGCGCCGGTCGCGTCATCACACACAAAAAACCGACAACCACGGCAGGATCAAAGATACCGTATCGATCAGCGAACGCCCTGCCATGGTCGAAGATCGAGCGGTACCTGGCCATTGGGAGGGCGACTTGTTGTTTGGGGACCGTAACAGCCAGATCGCCACTTTGGTTGAGCGTCAGACCCGTTATGTCATGTTGGTAAAAGTCGCCAGCAAAGATACCGAAACAGTCATCGACGCATTGATCGATAACGCGCGCGAATTGCCCCAGGAACTTTATCAATCACTCACTTGGGACAGGGGTAAAGAGCTGGCTGACCATAAGCGCTTTACGCTTGCTACCGACATCGATGTCTACTTCTGTGATCCGCACAGCCCGTGGCAACGCGGCAGTAATGAAAACACCAATGGACTATTGCGTCAGTACTTCCCCAAAGGCGTCGATGTCTCAGCATACTCGCAGGCTCAACTCAATGAAGTTGCCCGCAAACTGAATGAGCGGCCAAGGAAGACTTTAGAATACCAAACACCCGCTGAACGATTCAGCCAACTTGTTGCGTCGACCAGTTGAATCCAAGACCAAGAGCGGACGTAGAAATCGATAGGATCAAGGACTGATGCAATACATTCTTAACGACGAGGCAAAGGGAATTGATTACTCTCGGTATCTGGAGTACTTGCAGACCATTAGGCGTGACCTCCCGGATCACGTTTACGATTTTGCGTCAGATTCGCATCATTTTGACCTCTCTTCCCCTTCGTCGCTTCATGACGCATGGCTTGAGTCGCTCACCGTTCGTGAACTTGCTTCGGGCAGCAGGAATGAGGTGAGAAAACTCGAGGTCAAACTGTCCCTTCTTGGGCAGTACCACGACCGAACTATTCATCTCACTTACTCGGGAGTTGAGCGATATTCTTTTGACTCACCTGCTAGGCCTGGTGACCCACGCTACAGCCATACCGCGCATGGTGACCTGCTGACGCATGAGATTCGGCTCGGAACACACGGCCTCTTTGTGCACGAACTCTTGTTTGAAAGAGGCAGCACTTTAGTCGTCGAGTTCTCTGAATTCGCACACCTCGAAGAGCCTTTCGATACCAATCAATAGCCGGGCTTGGATCACCTGCATTCGCAAAATGAGTTAGCGAGCACGGCCGCTTTGGGTCGGCAGCTGCCTGTCGTGACCGTTCGTGACTTTTCCGCTCTGGCAACATGATAAGCTGGCCCAACCGGCCGAGAACGGCCAGGAGCAGACGTTGCAACCAGCATCATCAACTGACCTTTGCCCATGAGCGAAATAACTGCACCGCTATTCGAAGTCTGGGATGAGTACGAGTTGCTAGCACTTTGGCGACTCGTCGCAGAAGCCAAATTTCAAGCCGATCCTGACGACGCAGATCTCTGGAGTAGCCCATACGTTCATGCACTGTCCAAGCGAATCGGTGACGCGCTTCTTCGATGTGCCGACAACAAGGGTGATGCGCTACGTCATCTTCAGTGGCGAGCTTCGCTTGAGTCCAATGTCGTTCTACCAGTAGTGAGGAAAAATCTTCAGCGAGATGCTGCTAAAGCAGCATGGAAAGCATGGACTCAGCACGAAAAGATTGCGTACCTTCGAGGCTGTGTTGCTCCGTTTGAAGTTCCAGAAGGCTTAGCTGAGCAGCTGATACGTGAAGCCGAAAGCTCAGCTTCTGGCTCTTAGTGGAAGGACGCAAGAATACGTCTGCTCTGGGTCGGGTCCTGCCTGTCGCCGATCGGCAGGAGTCGGCCAGAAGCAGACGTTCAAGCTGATTATTTTTTTGATACATGACGAACTCTTCGCCAAACTTCCGGCTTCTTCAAGCCGCTCAGAACGGATGCGCCTCGTACACGCTGGTGGAGGAGGTTGCTGCGGAGAGTACGCGGTCCGTCCCCGAGCTGCTAGATGACGTTTCGTATCTCGTCGCATCGCGCTACTCGGCAAGAGAAATAGGCTTTGAAGACGCTGATGCAATAATGAATGCCCTCTGGACCATCTGCGTCTCCGAAGAGTTTTGGGCAGATCACGACCGGACGATCCCGACCATTACGAACGCCGTATCTGGCATTCGATGCTGGTGAATATTGCCATACGAGCGATCCGGCAAGCACCGATCCTGAGGTCAAGTACACGAGATCGTTGATCGACGCGTTACTTGCTGAGCGCAGTCAGCCATGATCAAAACGCTATGACTGCAATGAGTCGGTTAAAGACGTTCGTGAGACACTCAAATTTTCGTTTCGCACATATAAGGCTGATTCGACGACCGGCCCTAATCGAGAGCAATAACGGAAGTATTATGAGAGTATTAATCAGAATGTGTGCCATAGCTTGCTTGCTATCTGGATGCGGAGACAGTTACGAGACTTGGCCCAAAGTAAAGTTCGAGCAGGGGAAATGGTTGGAAGCTAAAGAATCTGAGCGATTCGTATTTGCAAGAGATTTGATAGATGAAAAATTGCTTATCGGTAAAACGAAGTCAGATGTTTATACAATGCTTGGCAAACCTTCATTCGAGGATTCGAGCTATGGCCTTATCCATTATTCGTTAAAAGACGGTAAAACGGATCTTTATTTCTTAGATATAAGATTTGATAACGAAGCAAACATTCCAAGAGTTAGGGCGGCTTTTGTAGCTTCTGACTAAATCACTTAGGTTATAAAATTTTGCGTCGCTCTGCGCTCGAGACCGATAAACGCATTGCCGACCACTAATCGATCTCAGTGCGTATCCTGACAGTATGTAGCAAGCCATAAATGGTTACTGAAACGTCTGCTTCGGGTCGATAGCTGGCGCTCTACTTGAGCGCTTATTAACGAAAGTTCCAGTATCTGGCTTACTCATCAATGTAAGCGAACAGGCGAGTTGTGAATGAAGTTCAAAAGATACATAGCGATCGCGGTTCCTGTCGCGGTATGGTTGTATGGATGCTCATACGACATCCCGATTTACATTACCAATCATTCCGGTCAAGCGCTCCAGAATGTCACAGTGTCCGGCTCTAACTTCCAGCGACAAGTTGCTTTGATCCCTGCGGGAGAGACCACAACTGTGTATGTCGATCCCAAAGGGGAGGTCGGGGCTGCAATCGCATTCGACATGGGACAGAAAAGATTTTCCTATGCCAAGGAGGGCTATTTTGAACCCGATGATTGGGAAGTTGTAATTGTCGTGGATACTGCAGGGAAAGCCTCAGTACATGGTTATCTCGCTAGCATATTTCCACAAATTTTTGGACGATGGCACTGGGCAAAAACAGGGTAGAAGCCGTTAGCAAAGGCGTCCTCGCTAGTCACTACTATCATGGTGCGAAAATAAAGTTCCACGCGACCTTACATCCTTAGTGTTACCGCCGACATACCCGGTCTGTGATGGGTCGGTTGCGGACGTACACGTAGGTCTGCAATCGGCCAACAGCAGACCTTGCTTGCATACCGCAACACCGTTGGGTCGAGGTTGGTCGAGTCTATAACGACGATTGAGGGGTTCGCTTTGAAATTGACACGTTCGGCCCTGATTTGTCTTCGCACCATCTCATGTGGCGGCATTGTATTGCTGGGCCTTGCTTGCTTTTCTGAATGGAATTTTCCTAATTTCTTAGCTCCGGAAGCACAGAGTTACCAAGCCGACTATCCTGACGCGCTTAGAGGCGGCCTTAACCCAGCGTACGCGGCTGGGCATCTTCTGTTGCTGGCGGGCTTCCTTATGGCTCTTGTCGGCGTTCTGCTTGTCTGCTTTCGAAACCGTCGAGGGCTTTTGCCCTTGGCAGTGTGTGCGCCTGCGATAGCGGTTGGAGCCTGGCTATTTGATTACGGGCCAACTTATCCAAGCCTTGAACCAACCTTTGTGACGATCTTGTGGAGCTGTGCTGCGGCAGCTTGGGCAAGCGCACTAACTCTTGCATTCCTGCTACTGCAGGGCCAGTCTCAAGAATTAGATCGTTGACTGATCCTGCGGCGGCCGGAACGTCCGCAACGGGTCGGAAGTAGACGCTTCAATTCGGCTGCTATCGGCCAAAACCGGACCTTGATCTTATGATTCGAGGAAACAATCGAATATAAAATGACAGTTGATAAAACCACTAAGATATTTATGGCCATTATATTTACAAGCATCATAGCCTTTTTAGGAATGGTAGCCTTCTATCTATTTTATGTTATTCCTAATGGAGAACTCGGTCAGGCAAAAAAATGGCAAACTTTAAAACATCACGAGTACAGCCACCGCGCTGACCGAAAAATTGATGCTCCTGTTCTTGAAGCCAAGCCGGATGGTGACTCTTATTCGGCGCTTGGCGTTCCAACGGAGATTAAAGACACACCATTTGTTTGGGTCCTTTTAGACGGTGGAGATGACTTTTATGGGCCAGTAAAGTTAGTTCCCCAAAGCATCGTGCCTCATGTCAAATGTACATTCGTAAAAAATCTACCTAAAATAGTAAAGGTTGACCTGCCAGTGCTCACGTATCTTCAAGAGCATTGTGAGCAGGGATGAGACTCTAATGTTAATCGGTCGTCTCAAGGGGCTAAGGCGAGGACGTCAGCTCTGGGTAGGAGGCGGACGTAGCCGTATGCCTGGAATCGGCCAGAAGCAGTCATTGATAAAAGGCCTTATGTTTCCAGATTTCTGGGTCAGATTCGTTTCGGATAATGGACTCGTTGGGGCGACAGTAGAGGTGCCGGAGGAGCACGATCAGTCCGGGCTCGGTGTTGAGCTAAAGTTCCTTACGTTGGAACAATCCATAGACGAGGCGACGAATTTTTGGCCGGGGCTTGCGGTAGCTAAGGATGGATACATTCCTGTCGGTTCGTGTCTCTGCGGGAGTGGAGATTACTACTACATCAGAGCCGCCGAAGGCGCGACTGGACCGCTATACCGCATCTATCACGACGCGGTCGATGAACATGGCTACGATCCGAACGAGGCCATTGCGCTCGTCCTCCGTAACTACGAGGAACTGCTCGCTTATGTAGAAAGAGGGTAGTCGCATGGTCTGCTTCGGGTTGTAACCGGCTGCCAACGACAGGCGGATTCGGCCAGAAGCAGACACATGAATGCTTGAGTAAGGGAACGCAGTATGCAGCCGCTTGACGAAGTTCGAAACGCTTGGGCATGGGTAGGCATTGAGCCAGTCGAGCTTATAGATGCCAATGACTTCGGCAACCTGATCCTGAAAGACGTACGTGGGCAATACTGGCGTCTATGCCCAGAAGATCTTTGCTGTGAAGTAGTGGCAAGATGTCGAGAGGAGCTGGATCGGTTGTCAAAGGACCAGGATTTCCTGAGTGACTGGTATATGCGTGGTTTAGTGGATCAGGCTTTTCAACGGCTTGGAGCACTTGCTCCCGGACGAAAGTACTGCCTCAAAATTCCCGGTGTACTCGGCGGTGAGTACGGCGGAGATAACCTTGGACGATATCGCTCGACGAACTCATCAGAGCTTCCGGCCATATTGCTCAGCAAATTGCCGATCTTCCGGACGGGACACCGATCAAGCTATCCGTTACCGACTGACATCTGTACGCCCTCGACCGCGAAGGTCTGCAATGGGTCGGTTCCGGCCTGTCGTAACCGTTCGTAAACTTTGCAGCTGGGCAACATGTTATGCTTGTTGGGCTGGCCGGGTTCGGCCAAGAGCTGTCATTTACTATTCTTCAGGGGGTTTAGATGAGTGCCTGTACGAACAAGCAGTTCGCCCGGTTCTGCCTTTTTATAATCTGTCTGCTCATCGGACAGCGTGGAATGTGCGCGGGGAATGTTTCGATCCGATTGGCACATGGTAGTCCACGCGAAGCAGAGACAAGAGATCAACTTGTTCGTCTTCTTGACGCTTACGATACGGCGAGGTGGACATTTACGAGAGAAGTGATAGTCGATGAGGATGCTATTCCTCATAGCCACCCCATCCTTACTGTTCATACGCGTCATAGGAAGGACGATGATCTACTGCTGTCTACATACGTTCACGAACAGTTGCATTGGTTCGTTGCTGCTCACCCTCGTGAGGCGAAAGCCGCAATCGCCCGTCTCGAAAAAATTTATCCCCACGTACCGCTTGGCTATCCCCTAGGTTCGGGAGACCAAGAAGGCAACTATGAGCACCTGATCGTTTGCTACTTGGAATATAGAGCGGATCAACGTCTAATGGGGGAGCTAAGGGGAAGAGAGGTACTGGATTTCTGGTCACATGATCACTACACCTGGATCTACCAGGAAGTGCAAACGCACCCTGAGGAGATAGGCGCTGTAGTCAAAGAAGCGGGCCTCATTCTTTAGTAATGAAGTCGTTTTACCAAGAGCTGAACCACCCCATCCAAGCCTTGGTAGAGCAGGCGGTGAACTTCATCTTTTCGAACGGTTGATAGACTGCTTTGGGTCGGCAGCTGCCGTACAATGAACGGCCGAGATCGGCCAGAAGCGGACATTATTGATTGGACAGGACCGGGAGAGATAAATATGGTTGCACTAAAAGTCCTAACTGTTGTTTTTGCGATCATTTTTGGTATTCCAAACCAAATAATCGACTACAAACATCGGAAGCGATACGAGCCTGGACATGCGTGGAGCTACTATGCGAAACTCAGCAAGGAAGGCAGTTGGGAAGGACGGTTCATGATGTGGTCAGGCTACATTGGCATCTACTTCGTTTTCGGGGCGCTTGCTTATACCTTCTATTTACTGGTTCAGTCGAATAGACAGACGTAAGATCCGTGCTGGGTCGGTTGCGGACGTCCGTGATACTTCGCAAGATTTTTTACCTCGTCAACAGGGTATGCTGGCCTGACAGTCTTTAACCGGCCACAAGCGCACTTCCAAAAGCAAAATTCGAGCGTGAGAATGAATTACTCTATTCATAAAGTTCTATTGTCGACACTCGCTGCAATGGTTCTGGTTTTTGCTGCGGATATATCTCAAGCTGCGCAACATGCTCGGAATTGCGCTACGAATTCTGAACGAACGGCAGGATTACGTATTTTAGAGGTACGAAAATCTTTCGACGATTTGCTTTTCAAAGTCTCCCCTAGTCAACAGAAAAATATACTCCTTCTAGGAATTAATACCCTAGAGGGACCATGTGCAGGGGAAATTTATGCATCCAAGATGGGGCAAGTCGCTTTTAGCGATGGAGAGGTTTTTAGTAAAAACAGCGACGGGGAATGGGTATATTTTAGAAATGACCCAGAGCTTATGCCTTTGTCAAGTATTGATCCTAGCCACTACCCTTCGACCAATAATGCTAGTTTCATTATGGCTTCAAGTGTCGACCAATCCAGTATAAAAGGTGAATCATCTACGCTAAGCATTGGAATTTGGAGAATGCTAGACTCATACATCGTAGCAGCCTTTATTAAACGGAAAAATGTCTATATGCCTCCGGTTGAAGTTGCGAGGTCAGCGAAGCCGTTAAAAAGCGTAACCTTCTTTCCCTCTCCTGATTCGAATGGAGGCGTCTTGTCGCTACTGCAAAATTCCGAAAGCGAAACCTCGATCATTACGCTAGGTTGGGACCACAGTGCTTTATCGAAAATTTTACGGTCCCAACAATGAATGCAAGTTCTTTGGATCGCAAGCGACAGCTTTTAGGCAGCTGCAGCCGTTAGCTTAATGACCGCTTCGGGTCGGTTGCGGCCGGTCGTGACCGTTCGTGACTTTTCCGCTAAGGCAACATGCTATGCTGATCTGAACGGCCGAGATCGGCCAAAAGCGGTCGTTCACCAACCGCCCAGTCGATTGTACTTGAGCTACCAAATTTGCTTTTTTAGGAAGGTTCTATGTCTGAAGTTACTATAGATTTCATAGCTAGAAATCCATGGCAAATGGTTCTCGTCGAGCAAGGGCCTTGGGATGACGTTTCAGGCAATCTTCGGCGTCTGCAAGACCGTCTTTACACATGCATTGATGTGGCAATCGATGGCAAACTGGCGGAACTTTATCCTGACTCAATAGGCGCAAGCGTGATAATTCGCTTAGATGGCTACAACCTACCCACGTCTGAAAGTCGAGAGTTCTTTGAAATGTTCAGCTCAGCCGTCTTCGACCTGCCTGACTACAAAACTGCGCTAGAGACATCTCCGCACGTATCCAGCATCCAGTTCGTGGCCAACTTTGAGTAGTGGCGCTTACAAAGGTGGACGCTTGCAGTGTGGCTACATTCAACGTCAGTCTGTCGTTCGCTCAGCGCGGTAGTGTCCTCAACGAGTCAAGAACTGTCGGCGTCGAAAGGCAGATATCGGCCAGGAGCGGACATCTGGCTTGCTCAGTAACTTGCGCTGTTTCAGGATATTCGATGAATGAACTACACATTATCTTCACTAGAAAGGAAGGGGTCCTGATATCTAGGAAGCCATACGCGTCTTGGCGAGAAATTCAAGATGAGTACGATGACTACATGGCTTCACTTGGGCCTTGGGATGTCACTACTGTCGTTTCTTGGCTAGACGAGGAATACAGCACTCTTCTCCCACCAGCGCAGGAGCAGGTAGATACTCTGCTGTCGAGCGAACAGATAGTCCAAAGTCTTTCTTTCACAAAGAGATATTAGATTACACGTCAACGTCTGCAATGGGTCGGAAGCAGACGTTTAACGCTTCATTTTTTCTTTTTCGCCTTCACTGTCCGGGGACGCGTCTGAAGATGCGGCGGGTCTACTGCCGGTTGTAGGCTTAGGTACCGGCAGCCCCGAGCGCTCCTTGGAAAGCTTCTTGTCCATCACCTGCGATCCATGTGCACATCGATTGCATCTTTGGGTTGACGCGCCGCAGTTCCAGGAGCTTAGCCTCATCGGCTGTTTGTACCCGATCCAGCATGTCTGTCAACTTCTTCAAAAATCGATTTGCTGCAAGTACTTCGAACGCTCGATGAGATTCAGGAATTTGCCATCCGCTGGCCTTGGACCTACAACCACGACCTGCCTAATATGGCACTCGGCGGCATCACACCAAAACAGAAATTCGCCCTTGCCGCTTAACCTCTACTTTTAGTTCGCTCTAAAAATGGGAGGATTACCGTGCCTATCTCACGATTTGCTGCAGAGCCGATTGATTGACTTACGGATACTTCAAAGACTGGCTACATTAAGCAAGTTTGCCTCGTGTACTAGCACTGGGTTAATCGTTGACACTTTTCCGATATGGTCAAGGTTCTGCTTCAACCAGCCGTCTGCTGTTGCCGCTTCAAGTTCGCGGAGGTGGAGCAGAAATGGTAACTCGGTGTTAAATTTGCTTGACAAGTGAAGTTTCTGAAGCTCTTCGTTAGCACTTATTAAATGCAGTCGAACATCCGCTGAATGTGTGCTGTCGCTATCTTCGACGTTGATCACCCCACCGAGATGACGTATTTCGCTGACATCGCGCACGAAGCTAATGTTGAAAGCGATTTCGCTAGTTCTACTCATGATGTCGCTCATTGTCATTGGTAGGCCAGGACGCGCTATCGGATTATTTTGTATGATAACGATGTCAGCCGGGCCTCTTTCAACAAGGGGCGACAGCGATGGATTGCCCACGAAACTACCATCCCAGTACGATTCGCCATCGATAACTACAGGTGCGAACACGTACGGCAGACAGGATGAAGCTGCAATCATGCGCGCATCGAGTTCGCCGCGAGTGAAGATACGCCCTGTCCCGCTACGGATATTCGTAGCCGGGACGTATAGTTCGACCTCTTCGCAAGCGCGCACACGCTCAAAATTTATGAGCGTGCTCAGCAGAGGAATCATAGGATTCATGCTCAGCGGCGAGACAGGCGGCGCCAGGATCCCGGCGAAAAGTTGCATCAATTGGTAGCCCGGCGAAGTGGCTAAGGTACCGCCGCCCGTTGCCCAGTCGACTGGCGACGGGCGTGTTGGACTAACCATCGATGCCATGGTGCTCAGCCCGTACCAAAAACGCTCAAGTGCGGCGCGAGCGGCCTCACTGCCGCCACCGCAGGCATAGCCGTCGGCCAGTACCGCTGCATTTACACTACCGGCACTTGTACCGCTAATTGCAGCAATTTCAAGCCCCGTCTCCTGCAAGAGGCGATCGAGAACACCCCATCCAAAGGCGCCCAGCGAACCGCCTCCTTGTAGCCCGAGGCTGATTCGCTTGGTTGAAGTTGTCATTGGCGCTCTCCATCTGGGTTAGCTAAGAAGTCTATCTTAGCTCGGCTAGTGGCACCGTACAGTACCGCTCGTAAAGAAATCAGGCCAAGGCCGGCCGTCCATCCTGCTTAACTCAGCTTACTTTGACACTACCCTTGGATCGAACAAAGTCTGAAGTACATGGAAAGTGATATACGTCGTATATCTACTATGGGTCGGTGCCTGTCTGTCGTGACCGTTCGTGACATTTCCAGACCGGCAACCTGCTAAGCTAAATCGAACGGCCGAGTTCGGCCAGGAGCAGACGTCGAATACTGGACGTTTCACATGGCAAATCTATCGTAATGGAAAATCTCGACCGATCAAAGTTCACAGAAGCTGTCACCGCATGGTGGCACGCAATTCAGCACGGGTCCTCCAGAGAGGCTAACGCCAAAACCCGTCTGCTAGGAAAAATTGTTGAGGCGTGGCGCAGGCAGAAAATAGCGCTGGAAGCACTGGGTCCTCTCGCTGATGATACCGACGTTAAGCTGCGGCAAGCTGCGTCAGTTTTCCTCCTCCAGTATCTAGAAACAAGAGAAAAGGCGATTTCGATCCTTAAAGACCTTTATGCGAATGACCCAACGTTAGTAGCCTCAAGCGCGGGCGGGATACTTCGGATGTATGCAGCCGGCAAACTGTCATGGCAGGTCGCTGACTTGACATGAACGTCTGCTCCAGGGCAACAATGGACGCTACAATGCGTCAGCAATCGGCCATAAGCAGCCATTCGAATCGCTACTTGATCAATCGCGTTTATCGTGAAGCGATAAATATCCAAATACTGCGCGCCGAACCCGCTTTTGTACTGCTACCGAATCAGTTTCGGCAGCGGAACCGGCGGCATCGACAAGTCCCTTAATTATTGCAATCACATCCTGTGCAACTGTCTGGTCTGTGTCCCGAAAGCGGGAGCCAAGGCGTCCAATTATTTGCAAGACAACATCAGTAACACCATCGTTGATTTTTCGTGTGGCATCGTCAAAGGGTAGATGCGCTTCTTCAAAGTCCAGAATCCTTGCAAGCCTTGGCCTTTTGAATTGATGCTCGATCGCTGCTGAGATCAGAATCGAAAAAGCCTCTTCGGCAAGTGGCTGCTCAAGAGCTAACTCAGCATGTGAGAGAAGCTGAGCGGTTTCGCGAGCAAGAAGGGCTCCCAAAACTGCCTCTTTGTTTGGAAAGTATTGGTACAGGGTGCCGATGCTGACTCCTGCTTTATGCGCCACGGCATTGGTAGAGAAGCCGTTGTGAGCTTCTGTCTCCAAAATGCGAGCTGCTGCCTCGATGATGGTGCTCACTGTGTAAGCGGATCGATCCTGCCTGGGGCTCTTGCGGGGTATAGGGCGATTCTTAGAAGTCAAAGGCATGGTGAGCAAGAAAGCGAGTTGTTAAGGTGAGTTATAGCTCGCATACTATAGCCTCTTTTCCCACACATTAGGTTAAAAAATGACTCAACAAAGCGTTAACTTCAATGCAAAATTTACTGCGTTTTTTCTTGTTAAGACTTCTCCAGAGTGGCTCGGCTTTTCGTTCGAGGAGCGACTCGCTCACGCGCGAGGAACGTTTCAACCTATTCTCGAAGAATTCTCTACAGGTGTGAAATTGAACTGGTATGACACTGAGTTTTACACGGCAACAATTACCGATATCTGGATGATCGAAGCTAAAGATCATGAGAGCTACCAACTCTTCTGCGAAAAACTTCGAGAAACCCCTTTTTGGGACCGTTTTTTCTTCATTAAAGAGATTTTCTTAGGCGAAAAAAATGCTTGGGCGAAAAACTATGACGTGGCTGCGTTGACTAACTAACTGCCGCATGTTCAGGTTTTTCTTCAGAAATTTGCCCGCCAAATTGCTGAGTATCGTGGCTAATAAGGCTGAACGACTACACGTGATGGGTGCGATTTTAATATGTACTCTATGACTGCTTCGGATCGGTTCCAGCCTGTCGTAACCGTTCGTGACTTTTTCGCTTAAGCAACCTGCTATGCTGCGTCGACCGGTTGAATCCAAGGTCGAAACCACTCATTCGATTTCGAGCGATACTCATTACTTAGCGAGTGACATTCGTGCTTTGTAAGGGTTTCAGCTGCAGCGAAGGTCGGGACGCCGGGGCGACCCGGCCTTTTCGCGTATATACAAAAATCCCTTGCAACCAGAAATTCTCGTATATACAATAAGTGTATGCAAATCACTTTTGACCATGCCAAAGACCAGATCAATGTCGAGAAGCATGATGTATCGCTTTCTGCGACGGCCGATTTCGAATGGGATGACGCATTGGTCAGTGTCGACGAGCGCAGGAACTATGGCGAAGCTCGCATGATCGCCATTGGCTATATCGGCGAACGCCTGTATGTGGTCGTGTACGTCGATCGGCACGACAGCCGCCGCATCATTAGCCTGCGCAAAGCAAACTCAAGGGAGGCAAGATACTATGCCGAAGCTTAAACCTGATACCACCCTGCCCACGCTCGAGGAAGACGCTGCCATCACCGCCGCAGCGCTTTCCGATCCGGACGCCCAACCGCTGACGGACGCCGAACTGGCTCAATTCAAACCGGCGCGCCGCCTCGGAAGGCCGCTAGCCGAAGTCAGGAAGGTCCCTACCAGTATCCGCATTGATGCACGCGTGGTCGACGCGTTCAAGGCCACCGGCGACGGTTGGCAGACTCGCATGAACGACGCGCTGCTCGAGTACGCTCAGCAACACGGAATGCTTGCGTATTAGTTTCGCGACTGTCTGCCTCAAGCACGCTTGTAATGCAGGGCAAATGCCGCCGTTACTTGTACGCAGGAGGGCACGCAGAGTGGTCACAAACGCTCTGCCAGCCCAAACAGTCTAGTTCCCTTTCGCATAGGCAACCTAATATGCTGAGCCGAACGGCCGAGTTCGGCCAAAAGCGGCCATAAATCTCGAAAGGAAAACCCATGTTCGTTGTGCTTCATCGGCGGCAGTTATGAAAACACTATTCTTGTGCATGGCTCTGTCGTGGGTCGCATGCACTTCGGCAAAGGCGCAGGAATCACTTTTCGTCGCCCATGTGGAGCGCGTCACTTTGGAACCGCGCGGTGGCCAGTACTGCGCAGACCTTTGCGCGGCCAGCGGTCGTCATAATCCCGATGGAACTACATACGTCTGCATTTCAAACGATGGCGGATGTGACAAGACGGAATTCGTGGTCGATAGGGTACTGCTTGGCGACATGCAACCCGGGCCGCACACGTTCGACACCCGAATCGGCGAATGGGGTGGTACACATTTTCCGATCACGCATCAGCCCATCCTCGTCCACATGAAACCAGGGTTCGTAGAGTGGGCTCCTGTCAAGGTCAAGGATGGAAAGGAACTAGCGCAAGTCAAGGCGTTCCGACATGGCGGCATCGTTAGCGGTGTCGACTTACGATCGCTGGCGCAGGGCGATGAGGACACTGTGACACTCGACGCTCTGATCGAACATCTGCCTACACGACGTTAATCAGAGAAAGCTACGTCCGGAATGGGTCGGTTGCTGCCGGTCGTGACGGTTCGTGACTTTTTCTAGACGGCAACCTGCTATCCTGAGCTGAACGGCCAGGTTAGGCCAGGAGCGGAATGTCGGGTACTACCGCGTTCTACACCGAAGTTAATGAAGAGGACATAGCACGTGCACGGTCGATTTCGAAGGCTCTTAATTTCCCTGTTTCTGTTGCATGGTTCCGCACCTGCGGCGCAAGACGACACCGTTTTGACAGACGGTTTTTTACAGCATTTGCGCGCCGCAGAGGGGGCAATCTCAGGCATCACTCTGCCATCCGTTAATTCTATGAAGGCGCCCGAGACGGACGCGACGATTCGCAGACTTAGTCATGAAATACAAGACCTGGGCGTTCAGCGTTCCGTCGTAGGTGATACCGATGGCGCTATCGATGCGTTCGACATGCTCGGGCGTGCGAACGCGTCGCCCCGGTCAGACGAGAAGTGGAGCGTCCCAGATGGAGTGCGAACAGAAGATGCAATACACGCCATCGTAGAGCAGGCGCGGAGTAAGCGCGTAGTACTGATCAACGAGGCACACCATGTACCGATGAATCGCGCGTTCACGCAAAAGCTAGCGGCCGAGTTGAGAAAGATTGGCTACAGTTATCTTGCTTGCGAAACTTTCACATCGGACAAAGGCAGCGTGCCCGGAGTCGAATCGGGCCGAGTGACTCTAGACACCGGCTATTACACGCGCGATCCTGTATTTGCCGACTTTGTTGACGCAGCCTTAGCCGATGGTTGGAAACTGGTTCCTTACGACGACGATGAACCGCCTAAGTCCGGTGAAGATCTAACACAGCGCTTTATCGATCGCGAACAGGCTCAAGCTCGTCACCTCGTGGAACGTATTTTCAATAAAGATAAGAATGCGAAAGTATTGATCCATGTTGGCTACCACCATCTCTTGAAGTCGACATTGAGAGACAAGAACATGCCGGTACTGATGGGGGAATATCTGCATCGGATGACAGGGCTTGAAATGCTGCACGTCGATCAGACTCTGTTCTATGCCCATCCAGACCATACTCGGGAAACGCCACTCTATGCAGCGCTGGTCGACACCTTCCCATCAACAGAACCTTTCGTCTTACGTACGCAGGACGGCCGCTATCCAGTCTTACTAGGAATGGATGGCCATGTAGACATGCAGGTCATCTTCCCTCGCTATGTACCCCAAGACGGCCGTCCAGCATGGTTGCGCACCATTGCCGGCCGTATTCCTCACTCCATCCCTGCAGATTTATTACCAGTACAGGGCAGGCGGCTTATCAAAGCAGTACGCGTAGATGCCGTTAAAGGTGAGATTCCAGCCGATATGGTTCTGGTAGAAGCGGGGAAGCCAATGCCAGTCCTAATGCTGCCGCCAGGAAAATTTCGCTACACGTATGAAGCAGAGTGACGCTGGGATCTTGAACCTTAGAGCCCTGGCAAAACGCTTAGCTGTTCGTGTTTGGAACAATCTGGACGGTCTACGTTCGGTACTGTGACGAGGTACCGGACGATATAGGATGAGGCCGCCAATGTCGCTTAGGATGCTTTTTCTCGGCAACTGAACGGCAGCTTCGGGTCGGTTGCGGCCAGTGGTGACACTTGGAGAGTTTGTCGACTTGGCAACCTGCTATGCTGGCTCGACCGTCTGCTACCGGCCAGAAGCGGACCTGTGCCATGCGTTCGAACGAACCGGTAGCGATGTCGCAGGCCTAGCGATACCGCAGCACCCTGGCTGACGCACTGTCATTTTCAGGAGGAGACGGAAGACCGCACTTCGTCCACTGTCGGATAATCGATATAACCTTCCGCACCGCCGCCGAAATACCCTGCCGGGTTGCCGCGATTGAATACTGCATCGCTTGCCAAGCGACGTGGAAGATATGGATTGGCGATGAATGGCCTGCCGAACCCGATCAAATCGGCCCAGCCGGCGGCGACGGCCGCTTCTGCCCGCTCGCGGTCATATTGGCCAGTATAGAGCATCGCACCCGAATACACGAGCCGCAGCGCTTCCCTGAACGCCATTGGCATCTCGGGCGCATCGTCCCAATCGGCCTCGGCGATATGCAGGTAGGCGATGCCGATCTCGTCCAGCATGCGCGCGGCCGCCAGATAGGTCGACTCCGGGGTGTCGTCGACAGCGCCTTGCAATGTTGTCAGCGGCGAGAAGCGGACGCCGGTGCACTCAGGACCGGCCACGGCGGCCACAGCGCGCGCGACTTCGTCGCGAAAGCGCAGCCGGTTGGCAAGGGAACCTCCATACCGGTCGCTGCGGCGATTGGTGCCGGAATCGATGAACTGGTTGATCAGGTAACCGTTCGCGGCGTGCAACTCGACGCCGTCGAAACCCGCCGCCATCGCGTGGCTAGCCGCAGCGGCGAATTCATCGACGATGCCGGCAATCTCGGATGTCTCCAGTGCACGCGGTGGCGAGTGCTGTACTTTCCGGCCGGCTCCGGCTGCAGGGCCGAGGCCTTGCGGGTCGATGAACACCTGCACGCCTTGCGCCGTCAGCGCCGATAGCGCCACCGGCGACGCGCCGTTCGGCTGCAGCGACACATGGGACAGCCTCCCAACATGCCACAACTGCGCAAAGATGCGTCCGCCTTCGGCATGCACCGCTGCGGTGACCTGTTTCCAGCCTTCCACCTGCGCGGGGTTGTGGATGCCAGGGATCCACGCGTATCCCTGTCCGCGCCGGCTGACCTGGGTGCCTTCCGTGATGATCAACCCGGCCGATGCGCGCTGACGGTAATACTCTGCCATCATCGCCGTGGGCACACCCCCATTGGCAGCACGTGCGCGCGTCATCGGCGGCATGACGATGCGGTTCAGCAGACGCAGCCGGCCGAGCACGAATGGATGGAACAACGCGGCGCTCATGGCTTGCCTCCATTGGCGGCCAACCGTGCGACGTCGACAGCCTCGGCCATTCTGCGGTAGCCGGCATCGCCAGGATGAAGATGGTCGCCGGAGTCGTACTCGGCGCGCAAACGGCGCGGATGGTCAGGATCGCGCAAGACCGCATCGAAGTCGACAACCGTGTCGAACGCACTGGCGGAGCGGATCCAGTCGTTCAGCCTCGTGCGCATGGCCTCCTTGGCAGGGCTGTAGTGACCTGCATACGGAGTACCTTCCAAAGCGCCTTCGAACGGCGGCAGCGTGCCCACGGTGATACGAACGTTCCGGAGGTGAGCGGCCACGGCCAGCTGCCGGTAGCCTACGGTCAGTTCGTCGAACGTCACCGCGCGCTCGGCGGGCGCAAAGGGGCTGCCGGGCCAGCCGATATCGTTGATACCCAGCAGGACGATCACGTCCGAGACGCCCGGCTGCGCCAGCACGTCCCGTTCGAAACGCGCCAACGCATTCTGTCCCATGCCGTCGTGCAGCAAGCGTGCGCCCGATATGCCGGCGTTAGCGACACCGATGTGATGCGATGCAAGCCGCTGCGCGAGAAAATCCGGCCAGCGCCGGTCGGTGTTCGGCGTCGAACCGTTGCCGTCGGTGATCGAATCGCCCAGCGTGACCACCGTATGCCCCGTCCCTTCCCCTTCGACCAGGACCGCATTCAGGAACAGACGCCCGTCGATATGGCCGACGGCATCGGGAGGCGTGCCTGCGCCTGTACGTGTGTCCTTGCCCTGGTCGACCTCGATCGTCTGCCGTGCGCCCCAGTGAAAGCTCGCCACCCTTGCACGGCCGGGCACATAGGTAGTGATTGACAAGCGCGCCAGCGGCGGAACCGTCCACGTCAGCGGGTCGCTCGTCACGTCGGCACCTGGCGGGATCGCGACGTCGGCATGCCCGGAAAACGTCAGACGTTGCGGCGGCGCGGAACCATCGCGCAGTCCGATCCGCACTTCACCCAGTTGCACTTGTGCACTCCCGTAACAATTCGACAGCACGATCCTTACGGCTCGGCCGCCGGCACTCAGGCGCACCGTTTCGCGCAAGACTTGGTTGTCGAGCCAGCGCGGGACGTTCGTCGGCAGTATGAACCCGTCATCCCAGACGGCTTGGGGTGCGGCGTACCATGATGTGACCCAACGCGTCTCGGGAACACCCTCGGCGTTTGCCACGGCGTTTGCTCCGCATACGGCGGCGAGCGCCAGCGCAGCGATTGAACTGGGCTTCATCGTCATTGCTTCTCTCCTTCAATAGTTCGGAGCATCACGATAGGCCATTCCATAACATCGCTGAAGGCCTTAAAATGGAAGACTGATCATTCCAGTTTCGAATAGGCCAACATGGACAGGATCCGCGCCATGGAAGTGTTTGTCCGTACCGTCGAGCTGGGTAGCTTGAGCGCGGCGGCACGGGTGTTTGGCTTGACGCAGCCAACCGTGAGCAAAATGCTGGGACAGCTCGAGCAGATGCTCGGCGCCCGTTTGCTCGAGCGCAGCACACGCGGGCTGGCGCCGACGGAACAGGGTCAACGGTTTTACACGGATACCAAAGCGTTGCTCGACCAATTCGACAGCGCGGTTGGCGCCGTTCAGGGCCTGACAGGAAAAGTGGTGGGGCAGCTGCGCATCAATGCACCGGTCGGACTCGGCCAACATTGCCTAAATACGATGGTGCAGCGGTTCCTGGTCGACCATTCCGGAATCGATATCGAGTTGGTTTTGAATGACCGATTCGTCGACCTCGTCGAAGAAGGCGTCGATCTGGCTTTCAGGCTGGGAGGCACGTTGCCGCCAGATGCGGTCGGCCGTCACTTGGCACGAACAGCGCGCTTTCTGGTGGCCGCTCCCACCTATCGCGATCGGCACGGATTACCTGAGCAAGCGGTGGAACTGTCGTCACACAATGTCATTCGATTTGCGTGGACGCCGGGCGATACCATGGAGCTGCACAGTGCGGGCGAGCGGGTGCAAATCCCGGTTTCCGGCCGCTTTCGCGCGAATAATGCGATGGCGATCCGCGATGCCCTGGTACTCGGCGGCGGCATCGGTCTGTGTCCGGTTTGGCTGGTGAGCGACTTGCTGGACAGCGGCGACCTGGTAAGGGTATTGCCGGCATGGTCGGCCCCGCCCCAGGACCTGTACCTCCTTTACCCCTCACGTCGTTACCTGCCCGTGCGGACACGGCTATTTATCGATTTCGTGACGGAGGAGTTCGGCAGGCTTCCAGGGTTTGACGCGCCGCCTCGTCAAACCATGATGTAGAACCCCCAAACCAATAGTTTTTGCTGCACAACGTCTGCAATGGTTCGGAATCAGTCTGTCATGACATTCAGAATTGTCGCCCGACAACATGCTATGCTGGTTGCAACCGGCTGCTACCGGCCAGGAGCGGACCTCGGGCCTAATATGGTTTTCCGGACAATGAGGCCAGACGCGCATACATGATCCCCGTTAATTTTTTCGGAAGCAAAAGGGAGCAGATCGTTACTTGCAGCGTTGAAGAAGCATGTGATCGATTCCCCTGTACCGGCATCACAATTCCAGACGCCAGTGCGCTGACTTCGCTAGGCGAAGTACTCACGGGAACAGCCGTATTTTCTGCTGACCCAGTACCGGCGTCCTCTGAACCGTTCAGCGAACTCAGCGACTCCCTGCAGGCTGCAATTAGAGACGCTTCGGCAGAGGAATTGATGGATGCCGGCGCGCGGTGGACACAGCTGCTGCCATGGAAGCCACTCGACACGAACCCAATGGATTTGGCAGGTTTCCTACTTCATCTACAGTCGTTAGTGCGCGGGCCAGACAGAGAAGGGAATCGCATTTTTCTGCTGGTGGAGTCGAGTGGTTTGCCTCATCATAACTGTCCTGCAGGTCCACTTCGGGTCGAAAACGGCCTACTGTGGCAGTCCCAAAGTTTGTAGAAGGCATACCTAGTCTCGTATAGACGTATTTGGTCCACTACACGATGTGGTCGGCTGTTCTAGCGTCTGAGCCGGAAGCCTGCTGACTTCTCCGGCCTTAACGGGTTTTGTCCACATCAGTCGAAATACGGCGCCAGTACCTCTTCGACCCACCGGATGAAGGTCCGCACGCGCTGCGACAGACTGCGCCGGTGCGCTACGACCAGCCATGCGTCAAGCGGTTCCGGCCTCAGGTCGGGCAGGATCTCCACGAGAGTACCGTCTGCGAGGTGGTGCGCGAGCGCCGAATACCCCGCCTGGATCAGGCCAACGCCTGCCAGGCCGGCGGCATGATAGGTCTGCACATTATTGAATTGCATGGTGCCGGGCAGCGCGAGCGCCGCATAACCGTCGCCATCCGGGTATTCCCAGCCGGCTGGCCTGGCCCCGAGCGTGCGTGCGTAATGTACCATCCGATGTCCTTGGCTGCGCAGGTCTTCCAGCGACTGCGGCGTGCCGAACTGCGCCAAATAGCCCGGGCTAGCCGCGTTAATCATACGCAGCTTGCCAAGCGGCCGCGCAATCAGGCTCTCGTCGCCGATTGGCCCCAGCCGGATGACGCAATCGAAGCCTTCCTGCACCAAGTCGACGCGCCGGTCGGTACTCGACAGTTCCAGTTCCAGCTCGGGATGCGCTGCCATCAGCTGCGGTAGCGCCGGCACCACCACGCTTTGCGCCAGCTCGGTCGGCATGTCGACACGCAGCTTTCCGCGCAGTAGCGCGCCGTTCGGCGCAAACATCGATTCCAGTTCCTGGAATTCGGCCACTAGATCGCATGCGCGCGTGTAAAAGGCGCGGCCGTCTTCGGTCAGCTGCACGCTCCGCGTAGTACGGTGCAACAGCGGCACGCCCAGGTCGTGTTCGAGTTGACGGATCACGGCCGAGACGCGCCCTTTCTGGATGCCGAGGCTGTCGGCAGCGCGCGTGAAGCTCGACATTTCCGCCACGCGGGCAAAGATCAACAGCGCATCCAAGTTTTGCATTGTTCACCAATTAAGTAACAGAACGTTCTTTCTGGCGTACTTTATAACTCATTTCCGGCTCAGTAGACTGATTGCCTATTTCGTCCATGGGGACGATGCAGAACAAAGGAGCCTTCATGACGCAACATTCTTCGACCATCAAAACAGTCGTCGTTTACCACTCCGGCTACGGGCATACCGCTCGCATGGCAGCGGCAGTCGCCAAAGGGGCCGGCGCAATCCTGCTCGCCATCGATCAGGACGGTAACCTCAGCGACGAGGCTTGGCCCCTGCTCGCCGACGCCAATGCGATCCTGTTCGGTTCGCCGACTTACATGGGAGGCCCCAGCTGGCAGTTCAAAAAATTCGCGGACGCGTCCTCGAAACCCTGGTTCGAAGGTCGCTGGCAAAACAAGATATTTGGTGGCTTCACGAACAGCGCCAGCATCAATGGCGACAAGCTCAACACCCTCGCCTACTTTTTCCTGCTCGCCGGGCAGCACGGCGGCATCTGGGTCAGCATGGACATCAAGCCAGCCAATCTGAAATCTTCGCAGCGCGACGATTTGAATCGGATGGGCGCCTACATTGGGCCGATGGCGCAGACGCCGGCTGACGCGTCGCCCGAGGAGATGTCGACCGGCGACCTTGAGACTGCACGCTACTACGGCGCACGGGTTGCAACGATCGCCACGCAGTTCCGGTCCAGTCAGGGAGAGTGACATGCCGAAAGGATATTTGATCGGACACGTCAACATCTTGGATACCGACACCTATGCGGCTTACGCAAAAGCCGCGGCCGAGGCGATGGCGCCGTTCGCGCCAAAGCTGATCGCTGCCGGACGGTACGAGAACCTGGAGGGCTCGACCCACGAACGGCACGTAGTGTTCGAGTTCGAGTCATTTGAGGAGGCAAGGCGCTTTTACGACAGCCCGGCGTACCGGGCCGCAAGGCAGCTGCGCGCTGGCGCGGCGAGCGGGACGTTTGTCCTGCTTGAAGGAATGTCGTAGGACGTCAACCAAAACCATGTAATTGCTCTACAGGCAACAGCCGGGTACACTGAGCCGCACTGACCGTCCGCTACCGGGTAGACTGCAGCACTCGAACACTCGACGTCCCGACATGCTCGGCTTCAAAGGAATGCGCTTTCCGATCGACGTCATCCTGGTGTGCATCCGTTGGTACGCGGCCTACCAGCTGAGCTACCGGCACATCGAAGAGATAATGGAAGAGCGAGGCGTGTCGGTCGACATTCGACAGTCAACCGCTGGGCCATCCGCTTACTGCCACTGATCGAGAAGCTGTCACGCGAGCACAAGCGCAAGGTCGGCTCCAGCTGGCGAATGGACGAGACGTACATCAAGGTCAAGGGCGTCTGGAAGTATCTCTACCGTGCTGTCAACAAGGAAGGAAAGACCGTAGATTTCCTGCTGACGGCACCCGTGACATCACGGACGCCCGGCGGTTTTTCGACAAAGCCATGCGTGAGAACGGTACTCCGGAAAAGATCGCGATGGATAAAAGCGGCGCCATTAAGGCCGCCATCGATGAGATCAATGTCGGCATGGTAGTGCCAATCACCGTACGCCAGGTCAAATACCTTAACAACATCGTCGAACAGGATCATCGTGCAATCAAGCGCGTGACCAAGCCGATGCTGGGTTTCAAGTCGGTTCGGGCGGCCTTGAGTGTGCTCGCTGGGATCGAGCTCATGCACATGATCCGCAAAGGCCAGTTTGCGATCAATGGCGTCGCCACCATGTCGGTTACAGACCAATTCTATGCGCTGGCAGGACTGGTCCGTCCAGTCTGAAGAGGACGCTCTTCGCCAGGAGGATCTAACTCTAAGATTGCTAACGCGACAAAACCTGATTGGGCCGGCAGCCTGCTATCCCAGTAGCTCGCGGCGGATCTTCCCGGTGGAACGCAGGCGCATCTCGATGAGCTCTAGCATGCCATGTGCAGCGTTCGACAAAGGTCGTTCCTTGTGCTGTACGATCAGGATCGGACGTGTAACGATGTCCGTGTCCAGCGGGATCGCCACCAAATCCATGCTACGAAACTGGAACAGCGTCAGCTCCGGTACCAGGCTCACCCCCAGACCGCGTCCTATCAGACCGGCGACTGTCGCCAGATGCTCCACCTCCAGTCCGGAATGATGTACCGCGATGCCGTGCGTCAGTTGGTCAACGTGCTGGCGCACGCTGGTCGATGGCGCCAGATGAATCAGCTCGCAACCGGTAAGGTCTTCCAGCGCGATCTTTTCTTTATTGGCCAGGGCATGGTCGAACCGGCACACGAGGTAAAACGGATCGCTGCACAGTGTGCGCGTGGCGAATTCCGCCAGATTGGCGCCGGGCGCGGTCAGAGCCAGGTCGACCTTCCCCTGCCGAAGCATATGCAGGCACTGGTCCGAGAGAGAATCGAACAACTGAACCGTGATGCCGGGATAGGCTTGCTTGTATTCGGCGATGACCGCCGGCAGTGCATTGGCCGCCAGCGATGGCAGCGCCGCCAGCGCTACTCTGCCTTTGCGGCGTGCGATGAAGTCGCCCATGTCGGTGAAGGCAGCATCCAGGTCCGATAGCAACGCGCGCGCAACAGCGACGAACAACGTTCCTTCCGACGTCAGCGTGACATTGCGCGTGTCGCGCTCGACCAGTCTTGCGCCGACCGCCGCTTCTAGTTTTCGGATCACCACGCTAAAGGCCGATTGCGACAGGTGGCAACGCTGCGCCGCGCGGGTGAAGTGGCGGCATTCCTCCAGCGCCAGGAAGGCTTGCAGCTGTTTGGTCGAGATATTCGGTAGCACGGCCCCACCTGATTAATTTGAAAAACAAGATAATCAATCGAAAGATTTCATTTTACAAGATAAAACCTCTACTCCAGACTCGTTGTTAGTGCCGCAACGATCGGCACACGACAATACAACCGGAGACAATTATGCTGGCAGTGCTCGGCCTGGCCACGATCGCCTTGTTACTGGCGTCGATACTCACTAAAAAGATGTCGCCACTCGTGGCGCTGATCTCCATTCCTATTGCCGCCTCGCTGCTTGGCGGCTTTGGCATGGAAACCTCGAAGTTCGTCGTCGGCGGCATCACGAAGATCGCACCAGTCGCCGGCATGTTCGTCTTTGCGATCCTGTTTTTCGGTATCGTCACGGATGCCGGGATGCTCGACCCGGTCATCACCGGCATCCTGCGCGTGGTCGGGAGCCGCCCGTCGCGCATCGTGCCCGGTACGGCACTTCTGGCGCTGCTGATCCATCTGGACGGTTCGGGGGCGGTGACCTTCCTAGTGACGATACCGGCGATGCTGCCGCTTTATACGCGGCTTGGCATCGACAAGCGCATCCTAGCCTGCGTCGCCTCGCTGGCGGCAGGCGTCAACTTCCTGCCCTGGACCGGCCCGATGATCCGCGCCTCCGCCTCGCTACACATCCCTGTCAGCAACATTTTCATGCCACTGATCCCCGTGCAACTGGTTGGCCTGGTCTTCGTTTTCGGTGCGGCCTGGTGGTTGGGCCGAAAGGAAGAGATTCGTCTGGGCCTTCGCGATGGCGCGCCGACCGGATTCACCCACACGCATGAACTGACCGATGCCGAAAAGCTTATCCGGCGCCCTCGAAACTTCTGGATGAACATCGTGCTGACGACTATCGTACTCGGCGTGATGATCAGCGGCAAGGTCGACCCGGTTGTGATGTTCATGGTCGGCGTAGTCCTTGCTCTGATGATCAACTATCCAAACGTCGAGCAGCAGCGCGCCCGCATCGATGCACACGCCAAGGCGGCGCTCCTGATGGCCGGCATCCTGTTTGCGGCAGGCGTCTTCACAGGAATTATGACTCAGTCAGGCATGCTTAAGGCGATGGCGGCGACGGCGGTCGGCTTCGTACCGGCGGAACTGGCATCGCACATTCCGGCTGTGCTGGGCGTGCTGTCGATGCCCCTGTCTATGCTGTTCGATCCGGACTCGTTCTATTTCGGCGTATTGCCGGTCGTGGCCGAGGTGAGCCACATGCTGGGCGTGCCGCCCGTGCAGGTGGCGCAGGCCGCGCTGCTGGGCCAGATGACGACGGGTTTCCCCGTCAGCCCCTTGACCCCGGCGACTTTTCTGGTTGCGGGTCTTGCCGGCATCGACCTGGCCGACCACCAGAAATACACCTTCAAATTTTTGTTTGCGGCGTCGATCCTGATGACCATGACCTGCATCGTCATCGGGGTCTTCCCACTGTAAGGAGCATCACATGAAACAAATACGCATCGGCGCCGGAGCCGGATATTCCGGCGACCGCATCGAGCCGGCGCTGGAACTGGCCGAAAAGGGCGACATCGACTACTTGGTCTTCGAATGTTTGGCCGAGCGCACCATTGCGCTGGCCCAGCAGGCCAGGATGAACGATCCGGCGCTCGGCTACGATCCCTTGCTGGAGCAGCGCATGCTTGCCGTACTGCGGACCTGCAGCAAAAAGGGTATTAAGATCGTCACCAACATGGGCGCGGCCAATCCGCTCGCCGCCGTGGCGAAGATCAAGCAGGTGGCGCATGCACTGGGCCTAGCCAAGCTCAAGATTGCAGCCGTCGTCGGTGACGATGTGCTGGACCAGTTGCGGGACGGCGGCTACGAGGACGACACCGGGGCACCAGTGGCCGAACTAGGCGAGCGTTTGCTGTCAGCCAACGCCTACCTTGGTGCGCAAGCGCTGGTTGATGCGCTGGCGCAGGGAGCCGATGTCGTCGTCACCGGACGCGTTGCCGATCCGGCGCTGGTACTGGCGCCGTTGATTTACGAATTCGGCTGGGCTGCCGACGACTGGGAACGCCTTGGACAGGGAACGCTGGCCGGCCACCTGCTCGAATGCGGGGGCCAGATCAGCGGCGGCTATTTCGCCGATCCCGGCTACAAGGACGTGGAGAACCTCGCGCGCCTCGGCTTTCCCATCGGCGTCGTGTCTGAGGACGGCTCCCTCGAAATCACCAAGGTGGCCGGGTCGGGCGGCGCCGTCACGACGGCAACCTGCACCGAACAGCTCTTGTACGAGATCCATGATCCGGCGGCCTACCTCACGCCCGACGTGGTCGCCGACTTTTCGGGCGTTTCCATGACCCAGCTCGGACCGGACCGCATCGCCGTCCGCGGCGCCACCGGCCATCCGAAGAGCGGCCTGCTCAAAGTATCCATCGGCTATGTCGATAGCTACGTCGGCGAAGGACAGATTTCCTACGCGGGACCGGGCGCTGTCGCGCGCGCGCGGCTGGCACAGGAAATCGTCGCCGAACGGTTTAGGATCACCGGCGTGGCGCGGAACGAAGTCCGCTTCGACCTGATCGGCTTGAACTCGATCCACGGCGACCAATTGACCGCAGGGCATCCGGAACCCTATGAGGTGCGCCTGCGCGTAACGGGCCGCGCCGACAGCATGCAGGAGGCGGTGCGCGTCGGAAACGAGGTCGAGACCTTGTACACCTGCGGACCGGCAGGCGGCGGTGGCGCTACCAAGTCCGCACGCCAAGTGGTGGCAGTGCGTTCCACCATGATACCGGCGGCACAGGTGCGCCCCGCCATCAACTTCGAGGAGATCTGAGATGAAAGTTCGTGAGATTGCACATGCCCGCGCCGGCGACAAGGGCGATATTTCGAACCTGTCGCTGATTGCTTACCGAATCGAAGACTATGCACTGCTCGAACGACACGTAACCACCGAACGCGTCCGAGCCCACTTTGCGGGCATCGTACATGGCCATGTCGAGCGCTTCCTCCTGCCCGGACTCGGCGCCATGAACTTTGTCATGTATGGCGCCCTTGGTGGTGGCGTCACGCGCTCGCTCGCCCTCGACGCCCACGGCAAATCGCTGGGGTCTGCACTCCTCGACATCGACATCGACATCGGGTAAGGACCCGCCTGCTAGCTGGGTCTTGACGGCCCGCCGGTCACACACTGATCGACATGATACCGGCGCCCGGCCTACCGGGCGTCATATCCCTGCACGGCCGTACACGAAGCCCCCGGGCATCCGGACTGAGGACGCACGGCCTGCAAATTTCTTGTAGAACCCATGGAGGAGAGACTCTTGAGGAAGACAATCATCATTACGGCGCTACTGGGTGCCATCACTCAGACCTCATTCGCACAATCGAATGTCACGATCTATGGCCTGCTTGACGCCGGCATTGAGGCTGAACGCGGCGGCGCCGCCGGCAACATTGTCAAGGTCAGCAGCGGCATCGCGTCGGCGTCGCGCCTCGGTTTCAAGGGGACGGAAGACCTGGGTAACGGGTTGTCAGCCCTGTTCGTGCTGGAATCCGGCATTCTGATTGATACCGGCGCGTCGGACGTGGCCGGCCAGGCGTTCAACCGCCAGGCCTTCGTCGGCCTCAAGAGCAACAAGCTGGGGTCCGTAACGTTGGGCCGGCAGTACACGCTGACCTACAACGCGCTCGGCCAAGTTGGCGACCCGTTTGCAGCCGGCCTCGCAGGTAGCGCCAAGAACCTGTTTCCTGTGGCCGGCGCCAACCTGCGTGCCAACAACTCCATCGTCTACAGCAGTCCGACCGCGAACGGATTCACGGCTGAAGCCCTGTATTCGGTTGGCGAAGTGTCTGGCAACAGCACGGCTGGCCGCCAGTTCAACCTTGGCCTCAATTACGCGAGCGGTCCCTTAAGCGCCCGGCTGGCCTACAACAACCGCAATAACGACACTGCCACGGTTACCACGAACAGCATCGGCCACAACACGCTTTTCGTCGCCAACTACGACTTCAAGGTGGCCAAACTCTTCTTCGCCTACAGCGCGGACAAGGGAATGAATAGCGCGCCGTTGAACAACGCCACGCCCCGCCCGTACGGCCGCGTCTTCAATCCGAGCTTGGAAGGCGACGACCTGCTGCTTGGCGCCCAGATCCCCGTTGGTACCGCCGGCACGCTGATCACTTCCTACATCCGCAAGAACGACAAAACGGCGGAGAACCAGGATGCACGGCAGTACGCGCTCGGCTATGTCTACGCGCTGTCGAAGCGCACGAGCGCTTACGCGTCGTACGGAATGATGAAAAACAAGAACGGCGCAGCTTATACCGTTGGCAACAACAGCGACGCCGGCACCGGCGACCGAGCGACTAATGTGGGCGTGCGTCACAGCTTCTGAGCAGGCCCATGTACACGGCTTCGTTTGCAGCAGTTCCTTATGTTATCAAGGCAATTGCTAGCTCACCAGGACGCGTGACCGAAGTCAATTTTCATTTCGCAGCTTGGATCGAAATTTGTCGATATAAGGGCGGCCTCTACGTTGCCGATGAGCTGTCTGCAGCTTACTTCGACGCGTTGAACCGGGTTCCAGCCTTGGCGGCAGGTGTTCCGAAAATGCAGTGGGATACCCCTTTCATGGCCTGTGCCTTATCAGCTATCGCTGCCGCAAAGGGTGAACACGAGCTTGCAGAAGCATTACTGGATCTAGGCTCGCAAGATACAGTTGCCGAGTTCTTGGCGTGGTCTTACGATCTCTGATCGAAAGCTGCCGGTCGTCACCATTCATGGCTTCTCGTTCTGATAATCCGCTCTCCTAGTTCGAACGGCCGAGGCCGCCTAAGTGCAGGTAGTGGCCTGTTATTCGGGCCGGGGAGATTAAGGAACCTCGTGTCAAATCTTTCGATTGTTGAATGGATCGTGAAGTCGTTTACGCAGCTAAAGGACTCGAAAACGTTGTCTATCTTTCGTTGACGTGAGGCTGACGTAGCTTAGGCAGGTGATGGCACTCCAAACGTCTGCAATGGGTCGGTAGCAGCCTGTGGTGACACTCGGAGAGTTTTTCGGCTCGGCAACATGCTGTGTTGACTCGACCGTTTGCTACGGGCCAGAACTAGCCGCTCGTGTCCAAGGCTGCAATCAGAATCCTGTTACTTCTTCACTACACCTGTTCCGCATCACTTACCTCATCAGCTATCATATGTAATTGACGGTTTTGAGCGTGCCTTGTATGAAAGCATTAGTAGCAGTGGTATCCGAAGATAGCGAATTTTTAGACCGTACCACCTTGGTACTTGAAAAAACTGGCTATCTTATGGTCCCATTTCTGGACTCACGTAAAGCCCTACAGGCATTTGAATCCATCAAATTCGATATACTGATCGCAGCGGTCGTGTTGGGAAGCTCCAATGGCTTCGTGTTTGCCGAGCAGGCTCATAAGCTATGCCCTGATTTACAAGTATTACTGGCTAGCCGACTCGCCCAAAAGGCTGCAAGCTTGTTCTCAGGATCGCCCGCCTTTCTCAACTATGCATTTACAGCCGAGAACTTCGCCCGCCAGGTAAACGCCCTGCTTCCGGTTAGCGACCGCACGCGTGATACGCTCGACGACGTGCGCTGCTATCTGCAGGAACACTCGCTATGCTGACCCTGCATGAATTATCCTATGTTGATTCCATGCATAGCTAACTCTGCGATGACGCTTGACAATGTATTGAGACTGAGGGATTGAGCTTGGTTATCGATCACGGGTTTTGAGCATCTGTCGTTTCTACCATAGATGCTAGTAGGTTAATGGGCGCTTCTTGTCGATTGTGGGCTGTAAATGAGCATTTGTTATGCCTGATTGATCCCAAAACAGCTAAGCTCCGCTGACGACTTCGCATGCTGGGCAAGCCCATCATCGTAGTCGAGCTTTAAGTTAAACCAGAGCCCATGTATTACTTCCTGTAGGGACTAGCTGCTATTGACAGGATCAGTTTCACTTCGCTAGACACAGCGGTACCTTGTGTCGCATCTATTTTAGAAACTGACATCAAACGCAGGCGCTTTCCACGGGTTTCTGTTTAAGCATTAGGTAAGCTCGTCACTATCGGAAGTATGAGCTCAACATGCGCGCCGTAACCATCTGCTCCGCCATCTAACGTCATTACACCTCCATGCGCTAAGCAGACGCTGCGGGCAATTGCCAATCCGAGCCCTGCTCCCGAAGGTGCTCTCCCTATGGGCGTAGCGCCCTGGACAAATGGTTCTGCGGCGCGCTTAGCCAATTCGGCGTTGATGCCCGCACCACGGTCGTCGACGACGAGCATTAGTTTGTCACCGTCCGAATACGCCTTTAGCGTGATCTCGGCGCCGTCTGGAGAGTGGGAACTTGCGTTGCGCAAGATATTGGCAAGCGCTTGGGCTACACGCGCGGGGTCACAGCGAAGTTTCGCGAAGCGGTTAAAAACATTTTCCGATAAGGTCTGGCCTCGGGACTTTAATATGGGTCCTATGGGATCCAAGGCGGCGTCAAGCACCGCGCTCAAGTGGGTTTCGCATACTTCGCAAGGTACTTCCTCAGACCGGTGAAGGCGCGAGGCGTCTAACAAATCGGTAACGAAGCGAGCAAGCTGCTTAGATTGTCGGTCAACGATATCAACCATTTTGACTGCCGCCGGATCGGAAGTGGTTTTGCGCAAGACGGCGGCGGCGCTCATGATTGGCGACAGTGGATTGCGCAGCTCATGCGAGAGAATCGACAAAAAAGCGGCGCGTTCCTTGGCATGGCTTGAGTCGGCGGGGCCAGAGACTGAGACTGCACAGAGTGCGCCGACCACTTCCCCGCTTCTGTCCCGTACGGGGCGACTGAAAATAGTGGCTCGCATTGCGCCGTTCCCACGCGCTTGGACAACAACGTCCATTGACACCGGTGCATCGCGTTTTATGGCTCGCGCTACCGGATTCTCACCCAAGAGATTACCGTCCGCATCCAGTACCTGTTCCCAACCGTGCCAACGTCCCGGCTCTTCAGGATCAGGGGCTCCCCCCCACAAATCGACCGCCGAAGCGTTGCACTTCAAAACGGCACCGCGCCAGTCACAAAGGAAGGCAGGTAAAGGCATTTGCTCGACAGCCCAGCCGTAGTCTGCAGGCCAAGAGTGCGAAAAATTGTCAGAAGGTAATAGTTTATTAGAGAGGTTTTCCGTCATGAAAAGATTTAAGCACTGCGAAGCGCGATGTCTTTATGCAAAGCTGAATATTAAACATGCATCACGTAGAGGCCGTAGGAGCTTTTCCTTAATGTATGTAAGCATGGTTCTCTAGAACTCAACAATAAAACATGCAAAATTCGGTCATTAAAGACGTAACAGTTTCGGATTGACGCCGCGCTCGGGTATCGTTCTGCAATTGATCGGGCGCGGCTTGTCGTGACGCTCCAAGAGCCCTATGCTTGACAACAAACTATGGCGGTTAGACCGGCTGGAATCGGCCGGTAGCCGTCGTTGAAGACTGCCAAGATCCGGCAGTGGCTGGGACACGCCGATATCTCGACCACGCGCGTCCATGACTGTCGCAAGATGTGGGACAGCCCGACTTCCAGGGTCGTGGACCGATCAGGCTAGATACGGACGGATATCGACAGGGATGTCGATAAGGAATGTTGTGCCACGTTCCGTGCTGCTGTCGACCGAAACACTGCCGGCATGGCTTTCAGCCACTGTACGCACATATGGCAGTCCGATTCCCCAGCCTTCCTTTGCGCCGTCCTTAGCGGCCTGAGCGCGTCCGTACATTTGAAAAATACTATCCTGTTCTTCTCTAGAAACTGGATTGCCTTCGTTGTGCACCGACAAAACCAGGCGCTCATGTGTTTCAGCAATTTTTATTTTAATCGGTGAATCAGGCTTCCCGTATTTCACAGCATTGGATACTAAGTTTTCAACTGCACGTTTAAGCGCCGAACGATCCCACCATCCTTTGACAGAGCATGCGATCACTTGAAAACGTAAGCCATGAGTCATGATCGCATCGGTTTGCACTTCTTTGATGACTTCATCGATATCGAAATTCGACACCTGTAGTTGCAGCTTCTGGCCACCATGAAAAGCCATCGTATCAAGCATTTCGTCGACCATGCCGCTCACGCGATCAATATTGGTCATGGCCTTACCAGCGACGAGTCGGATTTTGGCAAGATCATCAGACAAAAGGATGATTTGAAGTGCTGTATACGCCGCACTGAGTGGGCCGCGCAAGTCATGGGTCAGTGCTGCGGCCACTCGCTCTCGAAGCCCACTATGAACCAGCGTAAAGGTTTCGACCGCCTCTTGGATGGCTCCGTCCAGGGAAGCGTTGATCGTGTGGATTTCCTCGCGAGTGAGCAACACCTGCTCCACATGAAGCACTTCGAAAATAGCCCATCGGAGCAACTGGTATTCCTCGATGACGGCGCGATGATCGTAGTTAGTCAACCGAGCCCGCTCACCACCGTGCTGCGCCGCTGCCGTGGTCCCATCGACGGCTGTAGCACGCGGATAAGCCGCTGTTACACTCTCGGCGATGTTATCGTAGAACGCAGGAAGCGTGTCCACTAGGAGCGGATGTTGCAGCAAAGCTGCCTGAGAGACATCAGTGCGAACACGTTGTTCCCAAAGCGCAAAAATTACTTCGCGCAACTCCAACATACGCATGGAAGTGGACGACAGCGGAACAGATGAAGAACGTTGATCAGTGGCGAGACTCACGAAGTACCTACAATTAAAAAAAAGTTAACTTCGTTATCATACGCGTTCTCCTTCATTGTTTGTATGCGTAACATCCGCTTTAGGTCGGAAGCCGCCTGACGTGACGGTCCAAAAGTTTGTCGACTCGGCAACATGCTATGCCGCCCCGACCGTCTGCAATCGGCTAGAGACAGACATCGGAGCTCGTCTAACTGCCGAGATAGTCGCCGAAGTAGTAACCTGCATTGTAAAATCTACTCTGCATTAAAGTGTGTTTGCCTTAGTTGGTAATCGGCAACTTTTCAGTATCGTATCAATCTTCGTTGGTTCCATCTTCAATACTTCTTCTAATGATTCATAAATGTGAATTAGTCAAAATTCTGGTTAGAGCCATCAATAGTGGGGACAACGACAATAAGTTGCAAGGTTTCAACAAAATATTGCTTGAAAGAGCTCTGGTCCGCCTTAGTCACGGAGAACTGTTCCTAACCGAAAAAGGTAGACAGTTTTTGTTTCAATGGGACTGCGAACAATTTCTGCAAGCTCTGCAGGAGGGACGCCAACCTCAAGACTCGGAGGATGTCATTCACTGGCTTACAAAGCAACATTTTATTGTCAAGGTCGAACAGTCAAGCCCAGCTTGGCATATGACCCCTCGGGGGCGAGACTGGCTTTCGCAGCTAGACGAAAGCGTTGCTTAAACAGCAGATTGCTTTGCTATGCTCATCATTGGTGCAAGGCGCATCAGCATTTAAAGAAAGGAAAAGCCGGTAGCCCAGTACTGCAACAGGCGGCGAAAGTGTCACTTACGCGGAAATACATCGTTCTACAAGGTAGAGCAAGCGGCTAAACGTGATTTAGTAGAATAATGACAACACCGCATTTCAAATCTCGCCAGGTAGTGTTATATTATTCACAACCTACTGAGGAGACAACATGAAGCAACGAATCGAGAAACTGGCATTGGCTGCTGAAGTTCGTACTCTTGCGGTCGAACTTCGCAATCAAAAGCGCTCGCTGTTTTATGCGTCTGTCTTCCCTGAGCTAGATGAGAACGTGAGGCAACGCAAGCTCGATCAATGGGACAATGATAATCCGCTTGACATGTTTTTGATCAGTGCGATCGTTGAACTCGATAACATCGTGTCATTCATCGAACGCTACCGCGAGGCTCCCCAAAAGGAATAGAGGGACGAAAGTTCAAGGCGCTGGGGCACTTCAGGATATAGCGATTATAGCAGCGCTAACTGATGACGAAGTGCCGAACAGCGTGACGCGTAACCCCTTTTTTGGGGAAGAAACGAAAACGCTCGGCCTCATCGTTGATCGTAGGTCGTTTAACTATAATCTCAACATTATTGAGATTGTCTGCCACCGTAGTATGATGACAAACATTTATTGCACCTCGGTTGAAGCAGCACGAATCTTAGGGATGCCGCGCGGGTCCATATGGAAGGTGCAAACGATGGGAGGCGTACAGCTAGTTGGGGTAATCTATCGTGGACGCCCATGCTGCTATATGGTTCAAACTGAACATGGAAGAATTTTCTTTGCAACACACGACGTCATGTCAGTCAGTTATGTTGGTCCAAATCCTCGATTAGATTATGAGGGTGAGGCTTACATTTAAAAGCCCAGCCTCATTGCTGACCTCGGGGCCTCCAACGTTGTGTTCGGACCTTGACTCAGCTACATGTATCTGCACCAAAGCGCAACGGTATGGCTTGTAAATCAACAGAAATGAACGGTAGCTATAGTGTGCCTACCTAGGAGAAGTTATGAACACTGAACGCTACCCCTCAATCGAAGCAGCCCGTAAGGCTGGGAAATCTAAAGGCTCGCTATGGGCCATATCCTTAAGTATTAACGAGCGATACCTCGGCCACATCTTTCAACTCAGCTATACCACTTTGTTAATTGTTACTCAACGTGGCAGCCTCATCTTTTCGCCTGATGAGGTCAAATCAATCCAGTGTGTCGATGACGTCAACGTGACATGGATAGAGCGTACACACTGGCCGTCTGATCCATACATGTGATCAAAAATGCTAAGCAAAAAGCCTCGTGCCATTTTTGATCGCGCGCTTTTATGTGTTCGGTTTCCAAGGGCGCTATAGATCCGGAAGCGGATGCAGCCGTAGGTATGCAATCGGCCAGAAGCGGACGTCGCAACTTGCAGTTATCGAAGAATAAATGGAGCCCCAATCCCGACAAGTCGTTGTTGGTCATGACGTCAGAAAACCGTCTGCACTGTGTGCCGTCTGTATGACTTCGTACGATGAGGACACGCGGTATGAGCAGATCTACGACCAATACCAAGAACAGCTCTCCGGTATCAATCTGTTCACAGCAGATCCATCGGACCGCATTGATGGTTTGCATGCGGATGCATTGATCGTTGCTTTTGATTTGCCGAGAGCGTACGTCGATGTAGCCGTTAAGGGAAATGTATCGGTCCCTCCTTCCTTGGGAGCCTTCGAACAACCACAATATTGGAGTTTGCTTGGGTTTGATGTAGTGGACCCTAGAACCCAGGCGAGCGTGCTCGATATGGTCCGGCGCTATAAGGTACCGAATGCTCCTCATACACATGACTGCCTGAATTTGCATGGTCTATTTAATAATGCTGAAGAGTGGCTAAAAAGGGTGCCATCCTTAGAGAAAATGGTGCCCGAACATAAGCCTCTGCAGCTGTGAGGAGTTTGGCTGAAGCAGCTTCGCTAGACTGTTTTGGAACTGTCTGCTTCCGACCCAGGCTGTGTAAAAACGCAAAAGCTTGAAATTTTCAGGGGTAGAGTGACCCCTCCCGACCTCGAGAAAATCGCGTAGCGGCCGTTCTGAGAAACCGATTTTTTTGTTCGACGATTTTTTCGTGTTTTTACACAGCGTGGGTCGTTAGCGAACGTACACGTCACGGGCTTAACCGCCCATCTTTTCGCCAACGATGCGCCGAAAGGTCACGCTCGTTTCCTTCGCCGATCTTCCAGCGGCGGACACACCATGGAAGCCAGCGAGTCGGTGTACCGACTACAGCCATTTGCACGAACTAGCGCCCTGGCGTTCTCAGCATCGACTAGCTGGCACGACAGGGTGCTCAGTGCCAATGATGTATCAGTCGCACCACATTGTCGTTGCATGGCTAACTAACGCTGGGGCCATTTGCTCCGGTTTTCAGCCTTCCACTATGCGACTCCTGTATTCTCGGTGACTTCCATGTCAGACGAGTGCGCCCATCATGCAAATCCCGATTAACCTTCCAGACAGCGTCACCGCGCTCATGACCTATGTTGACGATGCCGGATGGACTGAGCATGCTGAGCTTATCGTTCAAATTATGATGTCGAGTGTCCATCCTGATCTCGAGTCGTCGGTTGCGATCGCTGCTTTTCTACCTCCTAACGTGCGTGTGAACGTCGCCAGTTTTCTAAGCGCGATTCTGTCGGAAGGTATCAGTAACGAGCAACGGTACACGATATTTTCTTGGACGCAGTGCTGGGCCTTAGCAAGCCTAGAACAGTAGATGCTAACGCCTTGTTGCAGAGCAAGTGGTCAATTCTTTACTAGAACATTTTACGTTGCGATCACTCGTCTGCTGCGACGGATTGGTGCGCCCGCAAGTTTGCTTCATAAACTGCACGAAAGGTGATTCGATAAGCGTCCTCTTGCGCGACTATCGAGTCCCTCTAACGAGCGCCATGCGGACTGTAGAGCCCGCCGACGTCGCCAAAGAAAATTAGATATATAGCCCTTAATACAGGAATGATGATGATCGAAATTCAAGTGATTGATGACATCAGTGCGCCGATTTTGTTCTGCGATGTATGCGGCGGACGCATCGCCGAGGCCGGTAAAGCAGCGATTGTTTTTAACAACTTCCGCACTAATGGTGAGCGCACAGAAATTCTGTATGTCCACAAAGGCAGCATTGATGGAAAGACTTGCCATCGCGATGCAGAGCAAATTATTAGGAGCGCCGGGGGCACGCCAGGTTGGCAGGGATTACAGGATGTTTTCGTTGACTTGGCCCATAACATAGCCTTTCCTCCTGCCCTCATGGCTGACTACGACGAGTGATACAGGAAACCGTTTTGTCGAATTGACGAAGTGGCTAGTCATGTTGGGCAGACTATGACACCTGAAGAATTAAGGTTCTGTCGCATTGCTAAGCGTTAAGCGAAGTGTTTCGGACCGAGCGTGGTCCAGCTTATACTGGACGGACTATTCCCGCCAGCGCACAGAATTGATCGGCAATCGACGAGGCGACGACATCGATCGCAAACTGACCCTTACGGATCATATGCCTGAGCTCAATGCCTGCGAGCACATTGCTGGCGGCGCTAAACGACTTGACGCCCAGAATCGGCTTGGTCACACGCTTAATCGCATGATGGTCTTGTCCGATAATGTTGTTGAGGTACTTAACCTGGCGAACTACGATCAGGACCGCCGTACTGCTGTTGATCTCATCGATCGCGGTCTTGTCGGCGCCGTTTTTATCCATTGCGATCTTTGTCGGCGCGCCTTGCTCACGCATGGCTTTGTCGAAGAACCGCCGGGTAGCAATGTCACGATGCGCCGTCAAGAGGAAATTGACGGTCTTGCCTTCCTTGTCGACAGCACGGTAGAAATACTTCCAGACACCCTTGACCTTGATGTACGTCTCGTTTATTCGCCAGCTGGCTCCAACCTTGCGTTTGTGCTTGCGCGACAGCTTTTCGATCAGCAAAGGCCCGGCAGCCCGGTGCGTTATCTTTTCGTCTCGGCAACATGCTATGCTGGCTCGACCGTCCGCAATCGGCCCAGGCCGTGTAAAAACGCGAAATCGGGCGGCGAGTACAATCACAGCAAGGTTTCGATTAATTGGGGGGTGCCAGGAAACGCTGTGCCGCGCTGTGATCGTTGTGCGGCATTATCGACCAGCCGAGTAAGCGAAGCATCCAGAGCAGACCAAAACGCTGCAGAAAACGGGCATAGGCCCGAAGCGCAGCCACCATACCAGTGATGCCGAGCACCGCCATCAATCTCCGAAAATTATAGGCGAGCACGTGCAGGCTCATCTCGGTCGCCACACGCTCCAGTCCTTTCGTCAAGAAATGCGTTGCGCCCATCCAGGATTTGATTGTCCCGTATGGATGCTCTACCGATGATCGCCGGATTCGCATGGCATCAGGATTCTGCTCAAGACGCATTTGCATCTCGTCGAGCACGTCTTGATGCTCCCAGCGGGTTACCCGCCGCTGCGCGCTCGGCGTGCACTTGTTCTTGAGGTGGCAGCCCTTGCAATTCGAGCTCCAGTATCGATTCAGCTTCATGCCTTTTTCGACGCTTGCGAAGCGCCAAAGCAAGGACTGGCCCGCTGGGCAGCAGTATTCGTTTGTAGAGGAATCGTATATGAAATCTGCCTTGTCAAATCGACCGGCAGCCTTGGCTCCAGACGTTTTCGTAGGTGGCACTAAAGTGGAGATGCCAGCTTCATGACAGGCCAGGATTTCCTCGCCCTTGAAATAGCCGCGGTCGGCGATGGCCGTCAATGTCGTGGTGCCGATGGCAGTGCGCGCTTTTTTCGCCATGTTGGACAATTGGTCGCGGTCGCTGCCGTTATTCGTCACCTCGTGTTCAACAATCAAATGATGCTTAGTGTCGACGGCAGTCTGTACGTTATAACCTACGATCCCAGTCCCACGCGTCATCATTGAGCGAGCGTCTGGATCGGTCAACGAAATCTGCGTTTCGCCAGTCTTTTCCAGCTTCGCTTCGATTTCCTTGAGCGTGGCCATCTGCGATTTTAGCGCTGCAATCTTGTCGTTGAGGCGAACGCTCCTCGGTTGCCCAGCAGCCGGTTCCTGCCGATCTGCCGTGTCGAGTTCTGCCAGGTAGCGGCTGATGTTTGCCTCGATTTCTTGCATCCTGCGCTTGAGCTTGGCATCGGTGAAATTACGGTCGCTGCTGTTGACCGCCTTGAATTTGCTGCCGTCGATTGCCACGACTGCATCCGAGAACAGATCGAGCTGCTGACACACGACGACGAACTGTCGGCATACATTGCGGATTGCCTTGCCGTTGTCCTTTCGGAAGTTCGCTATTGTCTTGAAATCTGGTGCCAGGCGTTGCGTCAGCCACATCAGCTCAACGTTACGTTGGGCCTCTCGCTCCAGCCGCCGGCTCGACTGGATGCGGTTAAGGTAACCGTAGATGTAGAGCTTGAGCAGCACAGCGGGGTGGTAAGCCGGTCGGCCTGTCTTCGCTGGTTGCACCCGCGTAAAGCCCAAGCGAGCAAGGTCAAGTTCGTCCACGAATACATCGACCACCCGCACCGAGTTATCTTCGGTCACGTAATCATCCAGGAGCTCGGGCAACAGCGTGCCCTGTCCACGGTCTTCGCCTTCGATGAAGCGCTTCATTTAGCACCTGTCTTGATGAGATACTGGCTAAACGTTTACCGAGCTATGTCCGTTTACACGACGCTAGGTTTTTACACAGCCTGGGCCAGGAGCGGACGTGACGTGATCGCGGGATTCCGCGCGGAATTTTTGCGTCGAAGCATATGATGATTGCTCCCGCTGCGCAGTTAGGCTCGCTGTCAGAGCCTCGACTAAGGATCAAAATGTCTCTCGCGACCGATCAAAAAATTGACGAAGATGATTTGGGGTCTCTGTCCCAAAGCCTGCTTGCAGCTCGTGAAGAAGTGTTTGAACTTTGGGAACGCCAAGTCCGCGCCCAGGTCGTTGGCGCGAACAAGCTCCACCACCCCATTTTGTTCAACACGCTGCCCTCGTTCTACGACAATCTGGCAGAGGCGATGACGTCTGGTTATCCGCGCCAAAGCGCGACGAGCGGAAGCACTGTCGCAAGTTCCCATGGCGAAGAGCGAGCCCAGTTGGGATCTTACGGTCCGGCGGAAATTGTTCACGAATACCAGATTCTCGAAGAGTCGATCATTGAAGTGTGCGCTCGCAAAAACATCGCGCTGTCATTGGCGGAGTATGCGACTGTGCGACGATCCTTCAACTTAGCGGTTCTTGACGCTGTGGGAGAGTTTGCACACGCTCAAACCGCAATGCGGGACCGAGTCGCCGCCGCTTTGGCCCACGACATGCGCAATCCACTGTCGGGCATGACGCTTCGAGCCCAACTCCTGTCGAGCCCTAACATGCCGGAAAACGTCAGAAGGCTTGCGAGCAAAATTCGAGAAAATGGCGACAGGCTCAACGCGATGTTTGACGAACTCATGGACGCTTTGGCATTTGGGGGCAACGAGCGGCTGCCTCTGGAATTGTCCTCGTTTGACATGCTCGCCGTGGCGCGGGACGCGTGCGCCGAACTGTCCGATACTTCGCAAGCGCGTTGCGAGACCAAGGGCGATTCGATTGTGGGCTACTGGTGCGCCAATCTGTTGCGCCGCGCGATCGACAATCTGCTTTCCAACGCCATGAAGTATGGGGATGGAGGACTGATCAGCGTCAACGTCGCGCGTTGGGACAGCCGGATTTGGATCTCAGTCCACAATTTTGGCGAGAGCGTTCCGGCTGCTCACTTGAATCGCATGTTCGACCACTTGCGACGCGAAAGCTCGGGCGGCCCGTCCGGGTGGGGTTTGGGACTTCCCTTCGTAAAAAAGGTGGCAGAAAGCCATGGGGGCAGCGTCACGGTCGACAGCGATCCTCAGCGTGGCACGACTGTGACCATCGATTTGCCTTTGGACGCGCGAGACGCTCCGCCGCTGACTCAGACAATCCGAAGATAACCATCGCTGGGTGTTCCCAGCCGCCTGAAATGAGCGCCAGGCACGCCCGCGCTGCTTATCTTCTAGGCCACCTCGCAGGGATCTGATTGACTTTAGCCAGACTGCTAAACAGCTACCGCTGGGACCAAGCCATGGGGTCGACCTGCGCCATCGCTTTGAAAGCTGGGCGCGCGAAAAGGTAGCCCTGCATGAGATCGATGCCCATGTCGGCCAGCACATCGCGCTCGTCGAAAGTTTCGACGCCTTCCGCAAGCGCGACGATGCCCAACTTCTCGCATAGCCTGACGATGTTCTCCACTATGATCTGTTTGGTGTTGTCGGCGTCGATGTCGCGGATGAGATCGATGTCGATTTTCACGATGTCCGGCTGAAAGCGCGCGAGCAAATTCAACCCCGCGTATCCGGCGCCGAAATCATCGATGGCGGTTTTGATCCCCAGCTTGCGATATTCCCGGAATATCCTTACCAAGGATTCGGGTTCCGCCACTTTTTCGCTTTCGGTCACCTCGAAAATCAACCGAGACAATTCAAAGCCGCAGTCCGCCGCCGAGCGCAGGGTTCGTTGAATGCACGTCCTGGGATTGGCGACCGCGTTCGGAATGAAATTGATCGACAGCGACTCGGGCATGCTAATGGCCGTCGCTTGCTCAATCGCTCGAGCGCGGCACTCTTGATCGAATCGATGGCGGTTGTCCCAAGTCACTTGGCCAAGCACGGAGTTGGCAGGCTCGCCTTGAAGACCTCGGACCAACGCTTCATGGGCAAAGACCACCTGCCTTTTGAATGAAACGATGGGCTGGAATGCGAACGCGAATTCGATTCCAGGGACGTCGTCCCCACACTTGCCGCACTCGTTTTGAGTGGAAACCAGGGTCTTGACTGCGCGCATGGCGGGCCTCCACGGCATATCTAAGGACTCGCGCAAAATTACGCGAGCCCGTTTTCATTTTACTCTTACGCAATACTCAAAAAATGTCGTTTTTGTCGGAATCGCCAATTAATTTACGGAATGCTCGCAAAATTGCCGGAATCTCAGGAGACCGACGCTTAGCGCAGACGAACTGGACACAGTTCGTCATTGCGCCCTTGATTAAGCCCTCGTTCAACAAAGCACGCCGCTCGACTCACAAACCTGGCTGTCCAACAGATTCGGCGGATGAGTATCGAAACAGGAACAGTCCTTGACGCGTTGGCGCGCCCTCACTCTCGGCAGTCAGTCGCGTAGCCCCCTCGACCGGCGCGCTTGGCCATATATAGCGCTTCGTCGGCCCTTCGCAAAATTGCGTCCGGATCGTCTTCGCTGGACGACACCGACACGCCAACGCTGGTCGACACGGCGCGCGGGGCGCCGGCGATGAGGAACGGCGCCCGCATCGCCTCGATGATTTTGTCCGCGACGGCGCGAGCGCAGCCTGGTTGCTCCCCGCCCTCGAGGACGATCACAAATTCGTCCCCTGCCAAGCGCGCGACCAGGTCTGTTTCGCGCACGGCCGATTGCAGGCGCCGACCAAACTCCCGCAGCGCCTCGTCTCCCCCGGCGTGGCCCAATGAGTCGTTGATAGACTTGAAATGATCGATATCCAAAAACAAACAAGCGATCCTCGAAGCTCTCCGTCTCGACCGCGCCAACGCCTCGCCCAGCCGCTCATAAAGCTGAGCTCGGTTGGGCAAGCCCGTCAAAGAGTCGACTCGCGCGAAAGCGCTCAGGCGATGTTGGACGTCTTTCATCTCAGTGATGTCGATTCCCATCGTGTAAAACCCCAACGTCTTGCCCGATTCGTCAATGTCCGGGGTGTATTCGAACTTGAAGCAGCGCTGCGACGATCCAACGGTGACTGTCCGCTCGAAACTGACTCGCGCGCCACCCAAGGCCGCGCGCACTTCGGGCGCGATCGACGCGTGGACGCCAGCGCCCAAAACATCGCGCATCGAGCGCCCGTCCATTTGGTCCGCCGCGGAGCCTAGAAGCGTTCGATAAAGCGAGTTGTGGAAGACGTAGCGCTCGTTCGCATCAACGTATGAGACCAATGCTGGAAGCGTGTCCGCGATCATCCGCGCCCTTTTTTCCCCGCGAGCCCTGTCATCGCGCGCCGTTCGCAGCTCGGCGTTGAGCCGCTGTTGCTCGGCATGGCTTTGTTCAAGACGAAGAATGTTTCGCAAAGCGAAGCGCCCACTGAGCACAAGGGCCAAGACGACGATCCCCAATGCTCCGGCTGCGATGGCGCCGTCTCGGGGGATGGCCCGCCTCCATGAATCCACCGCGATCCCGACGATGACGACAAGGCCAGTGTCGCCCACCTTCTGATACGAGAAAATGCGCTCTTGCCCATCGATCGGACTGCGCGCCTCATAATTTCCGTTCGAAGCCGCCTTCCAATGTTGATAAAAATCCGCATTGAAAAGGCTCGTCGCGAAGGAACGTTCGAAGAGCGGGACGCGCGCCACAATTTTGCCGCTCGCGTGCAGCAGCGTGATCGAAAGGGTCGGCTGAAACAACGCGCTGCCAAACACGCTGGCGATCGCCGCGGCGTCGACTGAGGCGACGACCACTCCTAAAAATTCTCGGTCTGGCGAGAAGACGCTTCGGCTCAGGAAGAAAAGACGGCGTCGAGAGACCCGTCCAAATTGCGGCTGTCCCACATACAACCCAGCGCCGTTGCTGGCCAGCTGAGCTCTGAAATATTCCCGATCCGCGTAGGAGACGCCAGCCACTGGCGATCCGTTGGAGGCCGCCACGCCCACGCCGCGGGCGTCGACGAAGTGGATCCAAAAACTCGCGTCCGAATCGCTCGCCGACATCGCTAAAACCTGCCGCGCGCGCTGCGTGTTCTTCAATGCTTGCTCGCCAATCGCTCCAAGCGCTTCCGCCGACCGAAGCAAGGACAAGTCGATGACGCGCATTTCGCTTTCGACGTGCGCGCTCATCGCTCTCGAAAAACTTCGCGTCCGATCCAAAGCGGCATCGCGATCGGCTTTGACTCCGGCGGCGATTTTCCAAAAAATAAGCGCCGCCAACAAAGCAATAAGCAGCGATGAGCTGAGAATGAAGCGCTTTCTAAATCTAGCGTAGGAAGATCTCAGCATGTGTCTGGTATGGATGAGCCCAACGCCCCGCCGTCGAGCATAGTTCGTGAACGCGATAAATCAGCGACGTTTTCAGCCCATGAGCGCTTGGCTGACATGGCCAAGATTACCATGCCAACGAAATAATCCGTTTACTGGATTTCATTCATTATATTGGATTCCATTCCTACCTCATGGCCGAGCTCGGCGATCCCCCAATAAATTTTGTGAAATCGCATTCCGCATTTGAGCTCACAAAGCGTTTGAAAATCGAATGCGAATTTTTTTGCTTTGCAATGCCCGCAAACTTCACAATTTTGCGTTCCGGATAATGCGAACGCCATCCCTAAGAATGGCGTCGTTCTAATCGCGCGCCCGCGTCAACAGCATGTCAAAAAGATGGGCGGCAACCGGCTTTGTTGAGCAAATCAAGCAAAGGCCGAGCTGACGCTATTTGTAGTTCGTTTTATAACACTGGGACCGTCATCGGGGTACCCAGCCGAGTAAAGCGGTTCAGCACGGCAGCTCGTACCTGTAGCTCAGCGACCTGACGGTCAAAATCACGCGCCATGACGCGTTCGCCCAGCAGCTTGAAGCAGCGCATTTTGGTTTCGACAAGGCTGCGCCGGTGGTAGCCGCTCCATTTTTTCCAGATCGCCCGGCCCAGTCTGCGTGTCGTGTGCAGAATCTCGTTGCGGGCGTCCGCGCCGCGGCGATTGGTCTTCCAGGGTTTGGCGTTCTTTCGGGTCGGGATGATGGCATGCGCTTCGCGCAAAGCAATGGCCTCATGGCAGTCCTTCGTGTCGTACGCGCCGTCGCCGCTGACGCTGGCAATGCGCTCATCGGCAGCAATCTGGTCGAGCAGCCCCGGCAGGACAGGTGCATCGCCGATGCTGTTATCGGTCACCTCCATGGCACGGATTTCGAGCGTGGACGCGTCGATTCCGAGGTGCACCTTGCGCCATTGGCGCCGGTAGTCTGCGCCATGCTTTTTCCTCTTCCATTCGCCTTCGCCCAGCATCTTGATGCCTGTGCTGTCCACCAGCAGATGCAAGCCCGTCGTGGTCGGTACTGCCCCGATCGCCACTTGCAGCGTTTTCTGCCGCCGGCTGATCGTACTGAAGTCCGGTGCCGGCCAGTCCAGCCCGGCCAGGCGCAGCATGCTTTGCGTCATGCCCATGGCCTGGCGCAGCGGCAAATTGAATAGGCACTTGATGCTCAGACAGAACTGGATTGCCTCGTCGCTGAACGTCTGGCTGCGCCCACGCTTGCCGCTCGGCTGACCATGCCAGTTCATCGTCGGATCAAGCCAGATGAGCAGCGAGCCGCGTGCCTTGAGCGCTTCGTTGTACGTCTTCCAGTTGGTCGTGCGGTACTTCTGCGGAGCTGGTTTCATCTGTTCAGGCTACCAGACCTCACGGCCGTACGCTGGTCGGGGCTGATTTGCGCAACAAAGCCAATATGAGCCGCGACAACTATGCCCACCCTAACTCCGTTACCGTCTACGTGGGAACGACACAGTCTATGTTTTCAAAGTTCAGATATCACCTAGGTACTGGACGTGGGCGATCTAGCTACTCACTGTATTTATCTGCGTGGGCTGCCAATCTGCGAGCCACATTTGTCGTGGATTATTATGAATTTTCGCAAACTGCCTTGGAGGATGTCGAAATAATCGAAAGCGTTTTATGGGACGAACTCAAACCCATGTTCGGAAAAAAAGGAGGGCGCAAGTAACGCGTTCATTGTAATCACTGGATAGGGCAACGTTTTGGATAACGGGCGTTAGAAGGCGCATCGTCGAAATTGAACATCTCTCATCAGGGGCTAACATAAGTCTGCTATCTATGAGTGTCTGCGTTGGGACAGCTGCTAACGGACCTGAACGTTAGTGGCTTTGCAATTAGGGAATTTACCGTCCTTAGTAAAACGGCTGACATCGGCCAGACGTGAGCGGTTAGAAAACGCGGTTTTGTTTAGTCAAGAATTGATGAGTCCTGTTGTGATTCATTCAAGGCAATTCTCGCAGCACATTTGGATGACCCAGCGCAGCAGTACGAGCGAAATTTCAACGGCAGCCCGACCATGGACACTACTTCATCAAAGCAACTGCGCTTGAGCGATCAAATTTTCCAAGCGTGCGGGCTTTACCAAATGCGCGTCAAAGCCGCCAGTCTTTGTCCGCTCACGCGAATCTTGATCGCCCCAAGCCGTGAGTGCAACGATCCGCGTCGGTGGAAACCACTCAGCGTGGCGTAACGCCGACACCACTTGGTATCCGTCCATGCCAGGCATGCCCAAGTCGAGAAAAATAAGATTGGGTCCGAAAGTCTCGGCTATCTTGATCGCCTCTTCCCCGCCGTAGGCAACGGCGATCTCATATCCTTGAAATGCCATAAACTCGGCGACCAAATCCGCTGCGTCGATGTTGTCGTCGACGACCAGCACGCGACGAGCGGCACATGAGTGTTCTACCATAAGTGTTCTAGAATAATGCTTGTTAGGCGCAGATGAGTTATGGTTACAGGATACGCCTAAGTACAGAAATTTTCATTTCCTTATGGAAAATGTTCTCACGGTGTTGCGCATTTGCCTTATCAAAATGTGTACAAACTGCGGCCTCGGAGCTGCGGTTGCGGGCGGCCATTGCGTTGTGGAACCGAGGGAACGCGCATGCCAATCCGCCTTCGAAGTTGCCTGGCCGCTGGCACCGCATTGTAAGAGGAATGAAAAATTTTGACGAGACTGTAGCAGGCAAAAAGTTTTTAAATCTGTCTTACCTGTCCAGTTTTATGAAGGACCGTTGACCAACGGTTCTGACCCGAAGGCGAAAGGCCGGTGAAGCGGGAGGCGTACAATAAATTCGCTGCCCTTGCCTTCCCCATCGCTTTTAACTTCTACATTTCCTTGGTGTAACGATACGATTTCTTTAACTACCGCTAGACCGATACCAAGTCCCTCACCACGGCTGGCTTTGCGTGTATCGGCTTGTGTAAAGACCTCAAAGATTTTAGGCAATAGGCTGTCGCCGATGCCCTGACCGTCGTCCTTCACATAGCATAGGAAATGAGTTTGATCGACGGTAGCCGTTAGCCACACGTTACCGCCGGCAGCTGTGTACTTTATTGCATTGTTAAGTAGATTCAATATTACCTGCTGGAACCTTCTGAAGTCGACATCGACGTAAATTGGCACAGGTGGCATGACTTCCCAGATAACAATTCCTTTGGCCGTTGCAGATTCGCGACTACTGTTGAGTACCTCAAAAAGAACCTCCTGGAGCACGACATTTTCGTAGGCAATACTTAGCTTTCCAGTCTGGACACGGGTTAGGCCGATCAAGTCCTCAACGAGGCGATCGAGGAAATTGATCTGTCTGTCGATGATTCCAATCAAGTGCAGATGTCCTGCATTGTCGCCCGCCGAGCGCTTTATAAGCTCGACCGCACTTTTCAGGGGCGACAGCGGATTGCGCATCTCGTGCGCGATTGTACCGATGAACACATTCTTTTCGCTCATCTGAACATCGGCCTCTTGCACAAGATTTTCGAGATATTGTGTGCGCGTCCGCAAGTGCGTAGCATCGCGGAAAACCTTTACAAAACCATTCGGCTGTCCATCGGTTCCGCTGAGTGGCAGGCTTACGCCACTTGACCAGTAGCGCGCACTGTCCTTGCGTATATGCCAGCGTTCGTCTTGTGCAGCCCCGACGACACGGGCTAGTTGAGCCTCGTGCACATCCAGTTTATTCTGCCTATCCTCTGGAAGGAAAAGCATCCCGGTCGGCTGTCCGATAACCTCATCTGCAGCCCATCCTGTTATAAATTGTGCGCCGTTGTTCCAGCCAGTAATAGACAGATCTTCGTTGTAAAAGAGAACGCCAAACTCCTGCGTATCGCTCAAAATTACTTGCAAAAAAGCATTTTCCAATTCTTTTTGTGACGAACCATTCGGTAAATCCACCATGTTGACCTCTTTTCATCTGTACTGCATCAATCAACTAAGTGTCGAAGCTCGTACTTGCCGCCAAGAGGTCTAGTCATCGAAGATGAGGGTACAGGAATATCGTAAGCTATGGGCGACGCATTTGAAATTAATCATGCACTTCACCATTATGATGATATTGCAGCAACAAAGTTTCTTATTTATGTGAGTGTTGGACGATTAGCGCGATCCTGGTATAAGCAGTCAATAGCTGACATTCACACTTCCTTTTCTATCGATCAAAGTGCTGAACTAATTAGTCAGAGCATCAAAAAAAGCAGTGTAATGAAGGTTTAGCAATTTTGAAATACCGAGATGAGTGGCTTGTATCGGACACTGCAAGATACTGAATAGCTTCCACTGCCTTGAAGTAAATTTTCAGCCATGGTCTGCACTGCCGAGATTAACGCCGGATCAGTACCCATGTGTTGTAAAATCTACTCTGCGCCAAACTCTCGTCTCATGAGTTGGTCGATGTCAACTCAGCAACGTCATACACGAGTCTGGCTCGGCCACTTTCAACACTTTGTTCTATGATTCATAAGAGTGAACTAGTCAAAATTCTTGTCAGAGCTACCGAAGGTAGTGCGCCCGATGTGAACTTGCAAGGTTGCAACAAAATCTTGCTCGACAGAGCCTTGATCAGCCTTAGGCAAGAAGAAATCTGGCTGACCGAAAAAGGAAGACAATTCTTATTTCAGTGGGAATGCGAACAATTTTTACTAGCTCTGCAGGAAGGGCGGCAACCCCTAGATTCAGCTGATGTCGTTCAATGGCTTACGAAACACCATTTTGTTGTCGTGGTCGAGCAGTCAAGCCCAGCTTGGCATATAACCCCTCGCGGACGGGATTGGCTTTCGCAGCTAGAAAAAGCACTACCTGAGCTGTAGACTAGCTTGTTATTTCTGGCCAATATAGTGATGCGCAGTCATGTTCGAAAAAAAAGACTTAGGCGCATGTCTTACGCGAGCTCTACAGAAATGATTGTTGAGTAATGAAACGTCGCTTTTAGTGCTTATTGGACATTACTTGATGTTGTTGTCATTATGTTTGTTTAGCAACAAAATCGTCAAATCCTTGCGTTAAGGAACGGCATTTAACTGTATAATTGTCTAAATCGACGATTTTCCCTCTTGCCTTAGCGCTACTGGTGATCCGTCATGAGCTATCACGCTGTTGGCGTAATGATAGGTCGCCGTCGGCCAGCATCAATGCATGTCGCTAGCGTCGTCAGCATGCACGCGGTGATCATCCTCTAAATGTTGTAAGAATATAAAATATTCCGTTATCCGGCCGGTGTGCGCTGTCGGTCTTTACTTGTATCTGTTTGACATGCAACAAATTTCTTCTGACAAACGCCTTCGACTGCTTTTCAACAATGCAATCGAACAGGCTATGATCATGCTCGATCGTGACGGCTCCATCGTCGAGTGGTCCCCAGGCGCAGAGAAATTGCTCGGCTGGTCGGCAGATGAAGCCCTTGGGCAGCCGCTGGCGATGATTTTCACGGATGAAGATCGGGAGACCGGTGCACCAAAGGACGAGTTGAATACCGCACTTGCACTGGGCGACTCTACCGACGTCAGGTGGCATAAGCGCAAAGATGGCTCTTCCATTTTTTGCGATGGGACGGTTCACAAAATCGTCGATGAAAATAGTCAGGCTTTGCTTGGTTTCGGCAAAATCATGCGGCAGGCCTATGCCCTTGACGAGCAATTGCCGAGCGAGGGGAGCAGTTCAACGAACGAGCAGCGCTCTTTCCTGGCCGCCGTCCTTGAGAGTGTGGACAGTGGGATCATTGCTTGCGATCGTGAGGGCAAGTTGACGTTCTTCAATGAGACCGCGCGTAGCATCCATGGACTCGACGAAGCGCCCCTGCACTTCGAGCAATGGGCCGAGCAATACAATCTTTACCGTCCGGATGGCATTTCGCGCCTGCCGATCGACGAAATTCCCCTTTACCGGGCGCTGATGGGAGAACGTGTTGACGATGCCAAGATCGTTGTCAAACGTCCAGACGGTATGCGTCATCATTTTGAGGTCAGCGGCCGGCCTTTGAAAGATAGCGGCGGTGCGATCTTGGGTGCGGTCATTTCGATGCACGATGTCACACCGCTTCTCGATGTTGAAGCCGCGCGTGCTAATACGGTGCTCGAATACGGTAAGCGGATGTCGGCCCAAGCCTCCGAAGCGCGTATGCGACAGGCGCAGCTGCAGTTGCAGGTTGCGACAGAAGCTGCGCAGCTGGGCATCTGGACATGGGACATCACAAACGATATCGGCTCTTGGGAAAATGCGAGGATGTACGACATCTTCGGTATCCCACCGAATAGCCCGGCCTTGAACGGCGCTGCGCTCATGGCGGACAGTCTCCACCCGGATGACATCGAAAAATTTACGCAAGCGATGGACGACAGCGTTCACCAAGGCAAGCGTTTTCATTTCATCGGTCGCTATCGCCGTTTTGGCGAGCCGACCGACCGTTGGGTGGAGCTGGCTGGCGTGGTACAGCCCGAGAATGTAGAAGGCAAGGTTGTCCTCATCGGTACTGCCGCTGATATCACCTTGCGTAAGGATCTTGAAAACACCATCGAAGACGCCCGCCTCCGTTTGGCAGCAACCTTGGCCGCGGGTGAAGTGGCGACATGGATCTGGAATCTAAAAACGGACCGCCTCATCGGCGACCGCAATCTCGCGCAGCTCTTTGGCGTTCCCTACGAAACGATCGTCGACGCGCCTATGACTTTATACACTGATGCCATTCATCCAGACGATGCGGTAGACGTTGCGAGGCAGCTGCAGCATGCCGTCGACACAGGCGAGCCTTACCGAACGAATTTCCGGCTCGCGCGGGAGGACGGAACTCGCTGGGTCAGTGCACGCGGTCGCGTCGAAACCGACGACGCGGATCGTCCGATAGCTGTTGCAGGTGTACTGCTCGATATCACGCCCCAAAAAGTTGCCGAGGCGGAACTGCGTATCGCCCAAGAGCGTTACCGTACCCTCATCACATCGATGGACGAAGCCTTCGCCATCGTGCAGGTCCTAGTCGATGCGCAAGGTGTGCCGATCGATTACCGGTTCGAGGAGGTCAATCCCGCTTTCGAACAGCAGTCCGGGTTGGCTAACGCCGCCGGCAAGACAATTCGCGAAATGGTTCCTGACATCGAATCGCGCTGGATCGACGTCTATGGCAGAGTTGCCTTGACAAGGGAGCCTGCCAGATTCACTGAACATTCGGCGGCCATGGGATATTGGTGGGATGTGTATGCGACCCCGATGGGCGAATCAGGAGAGCGCCGTATCGCTATCCTGTTTACGGACATTACGGCCAAGACCGCGGCGCAGGACCACCTTCGTGAACTAGCCGCTGACCTGTCCGAAACCAACCGGCACAAGACAGAATTCTTGGCTACTCTAGCGCACGAGCTGCGCAATCCCTTGGCACCGATGCGTACCGGCCTCGACTTGATGCGCATGAGCGGGAAACCCATGATGAACGGGGCTAAAGTGCTCGACATGATGGACCGGCAAATGAGGCAGATCGTTCACCTGATCGATGACTTGATGGATCTTTCCCGGATTAACAGCGGCAAGATCGTCCTGAAAAACGAACGAGTCGACCTTAACTGTCTGCTTGCCAATGCCGTTGAAACGGCGTCGCCTTCAATTGAAGCGGCGCGTCATGAACTACAAGTGCATCTACCTAACGAAACGATTGTCATCGACGCCGATAGTACGCGGTTGGCACAGGTATTTAGCAATCTATTGAGCAACGCAGTCAAATATACGCCAAGCGGTGGCCGCATCACACTATCGGCTGAACGAGAAGGAGACACGGCGGTCGTTACTGTCGTCGACACAGGTATGGGTATTGCCTTGGACGAACAAACCCATGTGTTTGACATGTTCAGTCAGGTTTCTAGGAACATGGGACGTGCCCAGGGCGGATTGGGTATTGGTTTGTCGTTAGTGCGCAGCTTGGTCGAAATGCACGGCGGGACTATCGCTGTTAGCAGCCCCGGGATCGACAAGGGGGCGACATTCATTGTCAGTTTACCTGCTTCGTCGGGGGCCAGCAGCGAAGTGTCGGGCAATGCCTCGTACGGCTCGCCCCGCCTGCCCACGCATATCGGCTTACGCGTGCTGGTGGCAGACGATAACGTCGATGCGGCGGAGTTACTGAGCGACCTGCTGAAAATGTCGGGACACGAGACCAAGACTGTGAATGATGGTCTGGAGGCCGTGAATCAAATCGTCGCTTCCAAGCCGGACATCGCCATCCTTGACATCGGAATGCCTGGGCTCAACGGTTACGAGGTGGCAAGGAAAGTTAGGATGACGCCTGGACTTGACGACATTGTGCTGGTGGCCCTGACTGGCTGGGGCGGCGAACTCGACCGTAGCCGCGCTAAGGAGGCAGGTTTCGATTCTCATCTTACTAAGCCTGCAGGATTGCCTGAGCTAAGCCGCGTGATTGACCAGGCAATAAAGCAGAATAACGCAGGGAGGGAAGTCTAAAAATGATTCGCTACTATTTCGATGTTCATGTAAGCAAGTAACAGCTACCGAACCCAAAATCGTCGCAATTATTGACAGGCTGAGTTGCACGTTGCCCGACACAGTGGCACCTTACATTGCAATTATTTAAGAAATTGATCCTGAGCGCAGGCGTTTCCATACGGGCGCTATCTAATTGTCAGGTCGAGCTCGCCATTATCGGAAGCACGAGTTCGACATGGGCGCCGCAGCCATTTGTGCCATCATTCAGGGTCATTACGCCCCCATGTGCCAAGCAAACGCTGCGAGCGATTGCTAATCCCAGTCCTGCTCCCGAAGGCGCTCTTCCTACCGGCGGAGCACCTTGGACGAATGGTTCCGCGGCGCGCTTGGCCAATTCAGCGTTGATGCCCGCGCCGTGGTCGTCGACGACAAGCATGAGTTTGTCACCGTCTGAATAGACCTTTAGCGTGATCTCGGCGCCGTCTGGAGAATGAAAACTTGCGTTGCGCAGGATGTTGCTAAGCGCTTGCGCCACCCGCGAGGGGTCACAGCGAAGTTTAGCGAAGCGGTCAACAACATTCTCCGAGAGTGTCTGGCCTCGAGATTTCAATATCGGCCCTAACGGATCCAGCGCAGCGTCGAGCACCGCGCTCAATTGAGTTTCGCACAATTCACAAGGTACCTCCTCCGCACGGTGAAGGCGTGAGGCGTCCAACAAATCGGTAACGAAGCGAGCGAGCTGCTTGGCCTGCCGGTCAACGATGTCAACCATTTTGGCAACCGCCGGATCGGAAGTCGTTTTGCGCAACACGGCGGCGGCGCTTATGATTGGCGAGAGCGGATTGCGCAGTTCATGCGAGAGAATCGATAAAAAAGCGGCTCGTTCCTTGGCATGGCTTGAGTCGGCTGGGCCGGAAACTGACACTGCACAGAGTGCGCCCACCACTTCTCCGCTCCCGTCCCGTACAGGGCGGCTAAAAACAGTGGCTCGAATCGCGCCCTCTCCACGAGCCTGGGCTATAACGTCCATTGACACAGGCGCGGCGCGTTTTACAGCGCGTGCAACGGGATTCTCGCTCAAAAGATTACCGTCCGCGTCCAGTAACTGTTCCCAACCGTGCCAACGTCCCGGCTCGTCAGGATTAGGCGTGGAGCGCCACAAATCAACCATTAAAGCGTTCCACTTCAATACGGCGCCGTGCCGGTCACAAAGGAAGGCAGGCAGAGGCATTTGGTCAACAGCCCAACCGTGGTCTTCAGGCCACGAAGGCGAGATACTGCTCGAAGGCACTCGATTGTTGTGAAGATTTTTCGTCATGAAGCCAAACAAGCGTGGCGAAACGCAATATGATTTATATAAACCCAATTATCGAACACGCGCCGTGTTTTTGCCGTAGGAGACTTTCCTTATCGTCTGTAAGTGTGCATCCCTGAAACTCAACAATAAAGAAATAAAGTTCGGTTAGGTTTCAATAGAAGTCTAAACTTTCGCTGCTTGGCGTCGCTCTCATGACCGTTGTCAACAGTTGGGAGCGCTGTTCGCCACAGGGTGCAACAACCGAAAGCGCTCGTTTGCTAGATAACAGACCGATTAGCACTGTATCTGACAAGAATCATCGTAGGCAGTGTGAATAACCGCACAAAGACCTGAGGTAGCAATCGATTAACGGGCTGCATCATGACATATGCAAGCGATCAAAAATTAGCATACACGGACTGTCAGCTACCTCTACGCGTATGCTAGAGCTTCGCGAAGCAGTTTTCGCGGAGTGGGAGAAACGGGTTCGCGCTGCACTTCCGCAGGCACAAGCTCTCATGCACCCCATCCTCATCAATACTTTGCCAGCTTATTATGACAACATTGCTGAGGCTATCACTCCGACTTATCCTCGGTTGACCGCTGCTGCAGGGACATCGATTGCTGCAGAGCATGGTGGCGAACGAGCACGTATTACTGAGTATGACCAACAGGCCTTGATAAGCGAGTATCAAATCTTCCGATGGGTGATTTTCGACGTTCTATATCGGGAAGGTGTTCAATTAGAACCGTTAGAGGTGCTCATAATCAATGAATCGCTGGATGGAGCGATCAAGGATGCAGTGCAGGCATTCTCATTGGTGGGGAGTGCATTACGTGAGCGCTTTGCTGCTGCGTTGGCACATGACCTGAGAAACCCGCTGACGGCCGCTATGATGGTGCTTGACTTCATTGCTGTCACAGATGATCCGGTCGAGGTAAAAAACATGGTGCGCAAGGCACAGAAGAACCTTATGCGCATCGATGGCATGATTCATGAACTGCTCGACACGATGAGCTTTCATAGTGGTTCTTCACTTTCGCTACAATTATCAAATTTTGAAGTTTTAGATGTTGTGAAGGAAGTCCAAGGCGAAAAAATAGTTAAGGAGGGACTGCATATTCAGAGCGGTACAACACCTGTCACAGGGTGGTGGGACCGAGCCGCGCTCAAGCGTGCTATCGAGAACATAATTGGCAATGCCATCAAGTATCGAACTTCGGGTACTTCGATAACGATCAAGATCAACGAGGCACACCAGCGGCTCTTACTCACGGTGCACAACGTAGGTCAACCCATCCCTCCAGATGAGCAAGAAGACATCTTTCAAATGTACCGTAGAGCAGATGCTACGAAGCGAAACGAGGAAGGCTGGGGTATTGGTCTGCCATACGTTCGTGCAGTTGCTGAAAGTCATGGAGGAAGTATTGCCGTGGATAGTAGTGTTGAGCGGGGAACTACTTTCTGTATCGACATCCCCGTCGATTGTCGTCCGTTAAAAGATTCACCTAGCGTTGCTTTACCGACATAATTCTAAGCTAGCATACATCAGTAATGCTCAGCGTCCGTGTAGGCTGTTTTCGTCGTTTTGATCGCTAGTCACGCTGTCTCATAGCGGAAGTGTTAGTGTTAATTTAGCGTCCACAATCATTCCTGCGCGGTACGTCGAGATCTCACTGCCATATAGACCGACGATAGTTTCAACCAAGGCAAGACTAATGCCGAGACCTCCATTGGCGCGGTCGAGCGTGCCTTCAGCTTGCGTGAACAGACCGAAGATGTTCGGCAGCGGCTCGGTTGCGATGCCAACGTCGTTGGCCTGACTTCCACGCTGTGTTAAGCCGTTTCGGAACCCAAAGATGCCAGCGTCGCGCGCAACGTGTCTAGCGTATAGGGTTTGGCCAACGCGCTTGCGCCTGCGACGTTGATGGCGCTGCCAAAGCCACTCGCAACCACTACCCGAATCTGTGGAAACCGAGCCTTCGCGAACTGCGCCAAATCCTCCCCCTGAATGCCCGGCAGTTGCTTGTCGGTCATCAGGATATGGACCTCGCGTGACAAATGCCGCATCGCTTCTTCAGCGCTTGCCACCGCGACAACTTGGTAGCCCAGGAATTCGATCATGTCGCGCGTATTTTCACGGATGGCTTCTTCGTCTTCGACCAAAAGCACGCGCAGGGCCGTGGCCACAGAAGCTGGCACGAGCACAGCCGCTTGCGCAACTACGTCGTGAGACGAAGGTTTAGGCGGCTTGCCGATCCGCTTCTGCTTTTCATTACCCAACACATGGCGGATCTTGCGCGCCAAGCTTTCCTTCGTGTAAGGCTTGCCGATCAATTCGACGCCCCGATCGAGGCGTCCCCCGTGTACGATCGCGTTCTCGGTATAACCGGAAGTAAATAGCACAGCCAGTTCCGGCAGCCGTTCCTTCGCCTTACGCGCCAGCTCTGGGCTGCGCAGCGGACCAGGCATGACGACGTCGGTAAACAGCAGGTCGATTGGTACGCCACTGTCGACCACGGTCAGCGCAGCGCTGGCGTCCGGCGCCTTGAGCACGCGATAACCTAGCTCGGTTAGCATATCGACCACGGTTACGCGCACCGCTTCATCGTCCTCGACGACAAGCACCGTTTCGCTGCCTCCGACTACCGGTTGCGTGTCGAGCGAGACATAATTGTCTTCCGCCTCAAGCGTGCGTGGCAGGTAAAGCTTGATGGTCGTGCCCTCTCCGACTTCGCTGTAGATCTTGATATGGCCGCCGGACTGTTTGACCAGGCCGTACACCATCGACAGGCCGAGACCTGTCCCCTTCCCTTCGGCCTTGGTCGAGAAAAACGGTTCGAACGCTTGGTGGATCACCTCCGGTGACATGCCACTGCCGGTGTCGCTGATCGCGATCGCCACGTACTGACCTGGTGCCACGTCCGGATGGGTAGCGCAATAAGCTGCGTCCAGCATGGCGTTGTTCACTTCTACCGTTAGCCGACCGCTGCCCGCCATCGCATCGCGCGCGTTGATAGCCAGGTTGAGGACGGCATTCTCGAGTTGCACCACGTCGACAGCCGTGCTCCACAACCCGCCCGAGATCACGGTCTCGATCTCGATTTCTTCGCCCAGGCTACGGCGCAGCATGTCTTCCATACCTGTAATCAGGCGACCGACCTTGACTACCTTGGGTTCGAGCGGCTGCTTGCGCGCGAAGGCAAGCAGCGAGCTCGCCAACTTGGCGCCGCGCTGGACGCTGGCCAGGGCGTTCTCGACCCGCTTGCGGCTGGCAGGCATCTCGCGCACGTCCGGTGCAAGCAGCTGCAGGTTGCCCGAAATGACCTGCAACAGGTTGTTGAAGTCGTGAGCCACGCCCCCGGTGAGTTTGCCGATGGTTTCCATCTTTTGCGACTGCTGCAGCGCCGCTTCGGTGCGTCGCATCGCTTCTGCATGCTGCAGGTCGGCCGTGATATCGCGCCCGATCGCGTGAATGAAATTCGCGTCCGGCACCGCGGTCCAGGAAAGCGTGCAATAGCTGCCGTCTTTGCGCCGATAGCGGTTCTCGAAACGATAGGTGTGTCCTCCGGTGCTCAATGCGCTGACCTGATCAATGGTGGTCTGTACGTCATCGGGATGCACCAAGTCGAGGAAGGATTTGCCGGCAACGTCCTGCTCGCGCCAGCCGAGCGTCGACGTGAAGGCCGGATTCACTGTCGTCAGCGCGGAATTGAAGTCGGCGACCAGCATGATGTCCTTCGACAGACGCCAGATACGGTCGCGCTCGGCAGTGCGCGCCGAAATTTGCTCTTCCAGCGTAGCGTTTAGCGTTACTAACGCTTGCGCTGTCGACTTCTGATCCTCGATATCGGTGTTACTGCCGATCCAGCGCACGACCTGGCCCGCGGCGTTGCGCATTGGCAAGGCGCGTACCAAATGCCAGCGGAAAGTCCCATCATGGCGACGGATACGGAACTCGACCTCATAGTTGGTGCCAGTTGCAATCGATTCGCTCCAGCGCTGCGTAACGATCTCGACATCGTCCGGGTGAATAATGGCACCCCAGCCATCGCCATCGAGCTCGCCTGCGCGTGCGCCTGAGTACTCGTACACGCGGTCGTTGAACCAGTCCAGCTCGCCGCTTGCCGGCGCAGTCCACACATGGTGCGGCATCGCCTGGGCAAAGGTGCGGAACTTGGCTTCACTCTCGCGCAGTGCCGATTCGGCGAGGATGCGTTCGGTCACGTCCGAACCCTGGACGAAGATACCGAATACACGGCCCTGCTCATCCTTTAGAGGCTGATAGACAAAGTCGAGATAGCGCGGCGTCGATGGCGTTACTTTCCCGGTTTCGAGCTGAAATGGCGTTGCCTGCCCCGTCACCGCCTGGCCGCTTGCGTACACGCGGTCGAGCGTCTCGAAATAGCCCTGAGTGGCTAACTCGGGCAGAACCTCGCGCGCGCTGCGGCCATTCCACTCACGCTCGCCGATCAGCTCCTTGAAAGCGGCGTTGACCAGGTCGAAGCGGTGCTCAGCGCCGGTTAGCAGCGCCATGAAGCCGGGCGCCTGTTCGAACATCGCACCGAGCCGTGCCTGCTCGCCCTGGACATGGCGCTCGGCCCGCACCTTGGCCGTCGTCTCGATCACGACTGCGATCACGCCGGCGATCTCGCCATCCTCGAAGCGCGCCGGCGAATAGTCCAGGTTCATCCAGACCTGTTCCGGCTTGCCGCTGCGGTGTAGGGTGAGCTCCTGGTCCGTATAGCTCAATATTCCGCCCGCCATCACGACGTTCATGACGTTGTCGTTGAACGACGCAACTTCCGGCCATCCTTCGCGCACTTTCGAGCCGAGCAGCTGCGGATGGCGCCCACCGGCAAATTCTGAATACCGGTCGTTGTAGATCATGTAGCCGTCCGGTCCCCATAGCGTCACGATGGGCACTGGCGAACGCAGGATGAATGCAACGATCGTCTTCAGTCCAATCGGCCACTGCTCGATTGGCCCCAGTCCAGTATCAATCCACGGAAATGCGCGAATTAGGGCTGCAGTCTTGCCGCCGCCATCAAGGAAATTCAAAGGGTTGTACGACATAACATATGCATAGCGGGCAAAATGCATATTCTACTTTCTGACCGACTGCGATGCCGAGTTATCGTTACAAAACGCGCATTTTCTGTTGCGCATCGCCCGTAGCTTCTTGGTTCGACTACGCGCCGATTACCTTCGCGCCTAGACGACTGGCCAAGGTATAAGCGGATCGCCATCGTCGACGACAACGAATCTGCGGCGATCATGCTGGCGATGTAGCTCGAGAGCATGGCCACGAAGTGCTGATGCTGCACAGCGCGTGCACAGCGGTCGGTGCGCTTCCGGCGTGGCGATCTGATGTCTGCCCGCTCAACATCGGCCTACCGGACATCGACGGGCACGGAATGGGGCGGCACCTGCGCGGCCGCGCGGCGATGGCGGGAAGAGGTACTTTGCCAAGACATCAGTGTAAGGTACCGATTATTGTCACCCATAGCGGTGCCGATACGACCGTCCATTAGCCCAACGGCAGCAGTTCTCTGCACCAATCGGTCGACAGCTCGACCGCCGCCGAGCCAGACACGGACGCCGGCATTTTTGCGGACGAGGAGCTCGGCCGCACCGACGGGCGCACTTTCACCTGCGGCTCCGCGATGAAAGAACGGGCGGCGTACTGGCCGAGCACTGGACCGTGCACGGCACTGGATATGCCTGATTAGGCGGTGGAGCGTGCAGCGCCCATGTCGACATGCGTGGCCCCAAGACGAGCGAAGAGATACTGCGCTTTTTCAGCGACTGCCTAACAGTATGAGTGGTCAGGCAGCTGCCCTAACAGGGCCGTTCCTCGGCGCGCGCAACAAGCATCTTCGTGCAGAACGGCCTTAGAACGCTGTGTGCGCCATACTCGATGCAGTGTTTCCAGTCTTCTTGCCGAGCATGACGCGCTTACCGGTCTTGCCCGGATATGCATCGAAACTTGCACCGCCTGCCCCGACATGCGATGCCGACGGGGGTTTTCATGGATGAGATCAGTCAAAGGCTTTACTTTGCGCTGGAGGCTGCAAGGATGTCGGTGTGGGATTCCACGCTCATCGACGGCCGTGTGTTGTCGAGTGTGATCAATTGGTCGCCGGACGGCATGGCACTGCTGGGGTTGCCCCAAAAACTTTGCCGCATGCCATTTTCTGACTACCTGTCGTTTATCCATCCCGACGACCGCACCGCTGTCGTCGACACGATGCAGACGCATGTCGATCGCTGCCTCGGCTACGAGACGAGCTATCGCATCCGGCGAGCCGATGGCGAGGAGCGATGGCTGCGTGCAAAGGCCCGGCCCGTGTGCGAATCCGCCGTCCCCGTCGGTACGCTGGGACTGATCTGGGATGACACTGAACGCAAGATGCAGGAGCTGGCCATCCACGAGCAAAAGGAATTGGCCGAAGTCACACTGGCGTCGATTGCAGATGCCGTCATCACCACTGATCGGAAAGGCCATGTACGCTCGCTCAATCGCGTGGCCGAGCATTTGACGGGCTGGAGCAAGCTAGACGCTGAAGGCAAACCCATCAACGAGCTAATGCACCTGATCGACGAGGTCAACGGCGGGGTGGTCGAGAATCCGGTGACACGCTGCCTGCGTACGCGAACGACCGTGGGTGTTTCGTCGCGGACCCGATTGGTTACGCGCGATTGCCGCACAGTCTCGATCGAAGATTCGGCCGCGCCCATCTGGTCTAGTAATGGCGAGCTGCTCGGCGCTGTGGCCGTATTTCGCGACGTCAGCCACGAACGAGAACTGGCGCGCCAGGTCCGCTGGCAAGCTGCCCACGATGCATTGACGGGGCTGATCAATCGACGCGAGTTCGAAAAGGAGGTCGCACATGCATTGTCCAGCGCCAAGAGCGAAAGGCAACACCACGCGCTGCTCTACCTGGACCTCGACCGCTTTAAGGTCGTCAACGATACCTGCGGCCATGCTGCCGGCGATGTGCTGCTGCAGACACTGTCACATATGTTGCAAGACCGGATGCGCGACAGCGATATCCTCGCGCGCCTCGGCGGCGACGAACTGGGTGTGCTGCTTAAGCATTGTCCGTTGCCGCGCGCCCTCCTACTGGCCGAGGGCATTCGCCAGACCATCCAAGATTTCCGTTTTTCCTGGGGTGGACACACGTTCAGTTTGGGTGTGTCGGTAGGGCTGGTCGAAATCTCGCCTGACAGCAGCAGTACCAGCGAATTGCTGATGGCGGCTGACCAGGCCTGCTACCTGGCCAAGGAAGCCGGGCGCAACCGCATTCGCGTGTACCACGAAACTGACGCGCTGCTGGCACAGCGGCGCAGCGAGGTGCAATGGGTAACCCGGCTGAACGATGCATTCACCCATGATCGGTTTCGGTTGTTCGGCCAGCCGATCATACCGTTGGGGAGCGGATCCGGACACCATGAGGAGGTGCTCATCCGCATCGCCAGCCAGGATGAAACACTGATTCTGCCAGGAGCCTTCATTCCGGCTGCCGAACGTTACGACCTGATGGCGTCGCTCGACCGCTGGGTCATTACCCATGTCTGCCGGCATATCGAGAAAGAGAACTCGGGCGCGCGGGACGGTAACGCGTCCGGCTTCGACCGTATACCCGCCATGTATTCGATCAACCTCTCGGGGATGTCACTCAACGACGACGGCATGTTCGACCACATTGTCCACCAGTTTAGCGAGCATGGGGTCGAACCGCGGCAGATCTGTTTTGAAATTACCGAGACTGCCATCATCGCAAACCTACCCAAGGCACAAGATTTTATGGCGCGCTGCCGACAACTAGGCTGCCTGTTTTCTCTCGACGATTTTGGAAGCGGATTATCCTCGTTCGCGTATCTGCGTTCGCTACCGGTCGACTTCCTAAAGATCGACGGAGTATTTGTCCGCGATATCGCGAATAACCGGATACATCGTGCAATGGTGAAGGCTATCAATGAAGTCGGCCACGAAATGGGGATTCGCACCGTGGCCGAGTACGTCGAGGATGATTTGACGTTGGACGTCATACGCCAGCTCGGCGTCGACTATGCGCAGGGCTACGCCGTGGGCCGGCTCCGCAACCTTCTGTCACCATTCGCAGATCGCAATCGACCGACCTAGGTAAAGCAGGATTCCCAATGAATGGCGTACGGTGCGTGGAGGACGAAGATACTGGGCTGAACGGCCAAGGCTAGTCGGAAGCGAATTGCTTCGCGTAAGAGCAATTTTTGCAAAAGTACAACGCGTCGGAAACAATCGCCGCCGCCGTGTCTGACTTGCGCGAGAGCGTAGAGACGGTTCGACTCGCCTTTGGACGTGCAGGACGCGTCTCCTCGCATTCTATAATGGCTATACGCGCTCGGGTGGAGCCGCGGCCAAACATCGTCGGTTCGGCAAGCCAAAGCCCTTATGGTCGATGTCAAGCCGGTGCTCTCGCGATGGATCGGCTGTCGCGGCGCCTCCCTAGGAAGCTAGGGCCGAGACCAAGCCATCGGATCGACAGCGGCGATCGCTCTAAAAGCGGGACGCGCAAAAAGAAACCCCTGCATGAGATCAATGCCCAAGCTCGAAAGACAGTCGCGTTCATCGAAAGTCTCTACCCCTTCCGCAAGCGCAACGATGCCCAACTTTTCGCACAGGTTGACAATGTTCTCAACGATGATTTGTTTGGTTTTGTTGGCATCGATATCGCGAATGAGATCGATGTCGATTTTCACGATGTCCGGCTGAAAGCGGGCGAGCAAATTCAACCCTGCGTATCCGGCTCCGAAGTCGTCAATGGCGGTTTTGATGCCAAGCTTGCGATATTCTCGAAAGATCCGCACCAGCGTTTCAGCGTCGACTAATTTTTCGCTTTCCGTCACCTCAAAAATCAGTCGCGACAATTCAAACCCGCAGTTTGCGGCGGCGCGTAGTGTCCGTTGGATGCACGCTCTGGGATTGGCGACCGCGTTAGGAATGAAATTGATGGACAACGACTCGCCCATTTGAAGGGCGGCGGCTTGCTCAATCGCCCGAGTTCTGCATTCTTGGTCAAACCGGTGGCGGTTTTCCCAAGTGACTTGGCTGAGCACGGAGTTAGCCGGTTGACCTTCTGGCCCCCTGGCCAACGCCTCATGGGCAAACACGGTTTGCTTTTCAAACGAGACGATCGGCTGGAAGGCGAATGCGAACTCGATGCCAGCTACGCCCTCCCCACACTTGCCGCACTCGTTTTGAGTGGAAACCTCAGTCTTGACTACGCGCATGGCGGGCCTCCACGGTGTGACGCAATGCTCGCGCAAAATTGCGCCAGCGAGCCTTAATTTTACTCTCAGCAATTGGTCAAAGACGTTGTTTGTGTCTATATGTGGACATTTATATGTATCGAGTGATGTCAGCCCAAGAGATCAAACATTTTTCTTTATGAAGCTCGAAGGAAATGCGCCAACGTTGGCAGACCTTCAATGTGGGCAGCCTGTGGCAAAGCCTCCCCGACCCGCACGTTTGGCAGCATACAAGGCTTCATCGGCTCGTCTCAAAATCCCGTCGGCGTCGTCATCTTCGCCCGACGACACAGCGATTCCAATGCTTGTCGACGCGTGAAGCGGCGCGCCCGCAATAAAAAATGGAGCGCGCATGGCCTCGATGATTTTTTGCGCGACAGCCTGCGCACACGCCGGTTGCTCGCCTCCCTCAAGGACGATCACAAATTCGTCTCCAGCGAGCCGACCGACCAAATCCGTTTCACGTACGGACGATTGAAGCCGCCGGCCGAACTCCCGCAGTGCTTCGTCTCCGCTAGCATGGCCTAGTGAGTCATTGATCGACTTGAAATGATCGATGTCCAAGAACAAACATGCGGTTGCGGACGCTCCCCGCCTTGAACGCGCCAGAGCCTCGCCCAACCGCTCGTAAAGTTGCGCTCGATTGGGTAGTCCCGTCAAGGAGTCGACTCGGGCGAACGCGCTCAGGCGATGCTGAACGTCTTTCATTTCGGTGATGTCGATCCCCATCGTGTAAAACCCAACGTCTTGCCCGATTCGTCCACATCTGGGGTGTATTCAAATTTGAAACAGCGCTGTGACGGCCCAACGTTGACCGCGCGCTCGAAACTGACTCGCGCGCCACCCAAGGCCGCGCGCACTTCGGGAACAATCGACGCGTGGATCTCCGGACCTAAGACATCGCGCATTGAGCACCCGTCCATTTGATCGGCCGCCGGGCCCAGAAGCGTTCGATATAGAGAGTTGTGAAAGACATAGCGCTCGCTCGCGTCGACATAAGAAACCAGGGCCGGGAGCGTGTCGGCGATCATCCGTGCACGTTTTTCCCCGCGAGCCCGCTCATCGCGCGCCGTCCGCAGCTCGGCGTTGAGCCGTTGTTGCTCTGCATGGCTTAGTTCGAGACGCAGGATGTTTCGCAAAGCGAAGCGACCGCTCAGCACGAGAGCCAAGACAACGATGCCCAATGCTCCGGCTGCGATGGCACCATCTCGGGGGATGGCCCTCCGCCATGAATCCACCGCGATCCCGACAATGACGACAAGACCAGTGTCCCCTACTTTCTGATACGAGAACACGCGCTGTTGCCCATCGATCGGACTGCGCGCCTCATAATTTCCGTTCGAGGCCGCTTTCCAATGACGATAAAAGTCCGCATTGAAAAGGCTCGTCGCGAAGGATTGCTCAAAAAGCGGGACTCGCGCCACGATTTTGCCGCTCGCATGAAGCAGCGTGATCGAAAGCGTCGGCTGAAACAAGGCGCTGCCGAAAACACTGGCGATGGCCGCGGCGTCGACCGAGGCGACAACGACCCCCAAAAATTCGCGCTCTGGAGAGAACACACCCCGGCTCAGGAAGAAAAGACGGCGTCCCGAAACACGGCCCCATTGTGGCTCTCCCACATACAAACCAGCACCGTCGTCTTTCAGATGTGTTCTGAAATATTCACGATCCGCAAAAGATACGCCGGCGATGGGCAGCCCGTTGGATGCAGCCACTCCCACGCCGTGAGCGTCGATGAAGTGAATCCAAAAACTCGTATCTGAATCGCTCGCCGACGTCGTCAGGATCTGCTGCGCGCGCTGCTTGTTTTTCAACGCTTGCGCCCCAAGCGCTTCTAGCGCCTCAGCCGACCTCAACAAAGACAAGTCGATGACGCGCATTTCGCTCTCGACGTGCGCACTCATGGCGCGCGAAAAGCTTCGCGTCCGGTCCAAGGCAGCGTCGCGATCAGCTTGCACGCCGGCTGCGATTTTCCAAGAAATGAGAGCCGCCAACAAAGCGATGAGCAGCGATGAGCTGAGAATGAAGCGCTTTTTGAATTGAGCGTAGGATGATCTCAGCATGTGTTCGGATATGGATGAGCCTGACGCTTCGCCGCCGAGCATAATTTCGTCAGTGCGGTGAATCTGCGACGTTTAGCGAGTGATCGCTTGTCTGGTACGCCCAAGATTACCATGCTACCCAGATAATGCTCGACAGCTCCTCCACATGAGCGGCCATCGATTTGGCGACCACCCCGATCATCGCCAGGTCTGCCGCGCGCTTCGCTTGCTCGGCTACGATGATCTTCCATCTAAGCAAAGCAAACAGAAGAACGGCAAGCGCCACGTATCCGCCGCAAGCTTGCGGCGAAATTGATAGTAACCTCGGTAGTCGCCATCCATGGGCGCGCTCCTGAGCCGCGCTTCTGCTGGGCGCAGGAGAATTCGGCAAACTCTTCATACATCGCGCGAGCCGCGGCCCACGCGCGCATGGCTGTGGAAAGGTTTATCTAGGACTTGCGCGTCTGTTCGCAGCCCGGGACACGGCCGCGCTAAGCTCGGCCAATTGGAACGGCTTGCGCAGCACACGATTGGCTCCAACGGCGTCTTCAATCGCGCTCATGTCGGCGTACCCAGTCGCCACCAACACGGCCAAGTCAGGAAACATCTCGCGCGCCTTGACGACAAGCTGCACGCCGTTCATACCCGGCATCAAGTAATCGGTAAAAAGCAATTGCGGCCTGGCCATAACCAGCGCGTCAAGCCCGGCACGACCGCTGCTCGCTTGCGACACGTCGCAGCCCAGAGCCATTAGCGCGTCGACGATGCCCGCACGCACGGCGTCGTCATCCTCCACCACCAAGATTTTGAATCCACCCAACGGAACCGCGGCCGCGTCAGGCGACGCCTGATCTGCGTCCGAGCCGGCAACTGAGCGCATCCATATCTCAATGGTCGCCCCCGCGCCTTGCACGCTGCGCGCCGACACCGCGCCGCCGGACTGTTGGGCCATGCCATAAACTTGGCTCAAGCCCAGGCCCGTGCCCTTCCCAACGTCCTTGGTCGTGAAAAACGGCTCGAACACTTTGGCCACGACCTCCGGCGACATGCCGGAACCGTTGTCGCTGACTGCAACGCGGACAAAGGCTTGGTCGGAAGCCAAGCCGGCCGGAGGCGTGGCAAGCGAGGCATGAAAGGAAAGTCGACCTTTTCCATCCATCGCGTCACGAGCATTTACCGCGAGGTTGAGCAAAGCCATTTCCATCTGACTTGCGTCGGCTAAAACACTGTCCACGCCAGCCTCGATTACAAAATCGAGCTCCACGCCTGCGCCCAGTATGGGTGGCGCCAATTCCGACACCACCTCAAACATCGTCTTGACGGACAACGGCTGCAAATCAAGCGATTGGTTGCGCGCGAAGGTCAGCAGCTGGCCGGTCAGTTTTGCGCCGCGCTTGCAGGCCGCCTGCGCCGTTTTGGCTCGGGCTTTGGTAATGTCTTCCTTGGAAAACAAGCCGATGAGATCCATGTTGCCTTGGATGACGTTGAGCAGATTATTGAAGTCGTGGGCAACCCCGCCGGTGAACCGCCCGAGGAATTCGAGCTTCTGGGCTTGGATCATCGCTTGCTGAGCGCGCTCGCGCTCCATCATTTCGGCCGCCAAGCGATCGTTGGCGCGAGCAAGCTCGAGCGATCGCTCGTGAACGCGCGCCTCCAAATGCTCGTTCAGGAAAGCCAGCTCTCGGCTTACCGTTTCCCTTTGGGCCATGATTGTCCGCGCTTCGTATTGGCGGCGGCGCGCGCGCAACGAGGACGCGGCGGCGGCGGCCAAAGTGTCGGAGCTCAAAGGCCGTTCGAGCAAAATCACGTTGCCCAACCGAGCCAACGTTTCTTGGAGCTGGACCGGGGCCGATCCCGCGCGCTTCGCCAGCAGCAGCACGAATGGAAAGTCCGACCAAGGCTCTTGCTTGCCGATCCATTCGACGATGCGCTGACGCGCATCGGGCGTCAGCGCTTCCTCGGCCAACATCGCTGCGGCCGCCCCAAGCCCCATCGCTTCCATGAGCTCGTCCACGTCTCGAACTATTTGAGCGTAAAGCCCATGGCGCGCAACGACGCCGGCGATCACCTCGGCGTCGCGCCCGCGCGGCGCCAGAATCAAGACCCGCTGCTCGCGAAGCTCAATCGTCGGCACGGGGATTGTCCATCATGGCTGTCGAGCCTTTGTAGGTCGGAAGGCCCGTAAGGACGCCTTCGAACCCCTGCAAAGCCTCGCCGATCTCAATGCCGCCAGCCCCCAGCAGGAGCTCATGGATCGTGAGCGCGTGGTTGGTCGTCCGGCTTTTGGAGACCGTGATCGCGCGACGAAGCTTGCCATCAGCCTCAAAATAGCGCAGCAGCACGGTGGAGTCCGCCAAGTAGCTAAGGTCGACGTCGCGCGACATCTCGCCAACGATCCCATGCTCGCCAAGAATCAGGGTCGTCGTCACGCCCTTCTGATTCAAATACGAGAGGAGCTCGTGCATTTGCAGCAGCAAAAACTGCTCGCCGGGCATTGCCTGCAAATAAGCATTCAGGCTGTCGATGGCGATAAAGTTGGCCCGGTCGAGCTCGACGGCATCGCGCAGCATTTGCGCGAATTCGCCCGGCGAGAGTTCCGCCGGGTCCACATGCCTTACGGTCAGCCGGCCCGCGTCTTGGTGCGAACGCAAGTCCATGCCCAGCGACGCCGAGCGCGCGAAGAACGTTCCCAGTCCCTCGTCGAACAAGTAGTAAAAAGCGCGTTCGCCGCGCTCCAACGCCGTCAACATGCAACGGACCACGGTCGTGGTTTTTCCCACGCCCGAGGGTCCAATGAAGAGCGTGTTGGTGCCCGCGACCAGGCCGCCGCCAAGAAGCGCGTCGAGCCCTTCGCAACCGGTCGAGCGAGTGATTGGCTCAAAAGCGGCGGAATGCTCGGAAGCGACAATCCGGGGAAACATGCGAACGCCTCCCGTGTCGAGAACGTAGTCGTGATAGCCGCCCCGAAACTTGATCCCTCGCATCTTCATTATGTTGACACGCCGGCGCTCCTTGCCAAACTCCTGAGCCATCTGTTCAAGGCTCACCACGCCGTGCGCGATGCTGTGCAAGTGCTGGTCCGACGCGCTGGTTTTGTCGTCCAACATAAGGACTGTGCATTCGCGCGACGAGAAGAACTGTTTGAGCCCAAGGATCTGACGGCGGTAGCGCAGCGGGTTCTGAGCCAGCAATCGCATCTCCGACAGGCTGTCGAAAACGACCCGGCTCGGCCGCTGCTCTTCTACCTGCGCCATGACGCCGCGCGCCGTCTCGCCCAGCTCTATTTCGGAAGGATGAAGCACTGACTGCTGCGCGTCGGGATCGAGCGCTTCGCTGCTGGCAAGCTCGAAAATCGCAGTGTTCTCCAACGACCAGCCATGGCTCTCGGCCACGGCCCAGAGCTCGTCGGCGGTTTCCGACAAAGTGATGTAAAGCCCCTTTTCGCCACGGGTCAGGCCGTCGAGAAGGAATTGCAAACCGATCGTCGTCTTTCCAGTCCCGGGAGTGCCCTCGACCAGATAGATTCGTTCAGCCGTCAGCCCACCGCCGAGTATGTCGTCCAATCCGGGCACTCCAGTGGGGATGCAACGCGTAGGCTTGCGCGAAGGAAACGACAATTGTGGCATTGAGACCGTCCAGTTTAAAAACGGGCATCCCCCGTCAGGCAACGCACCATAGCAGGCGAATCAAGCCGAGATTATAGGTTCAATTGCTCTCAGCGGTTCGCGAAGAACGGCGATACGTCAAAACTTTGAGGAAATTGATTCGACGAAATTGACGAAGTGGCCGATTGCGCCCCCTCTTGGCTTTAGACGGACCCATGGATGGTTCGATCCGACTCGCGAAGCCCAGCCGGAGGCAGGCTGACTTAGACAAAGCATCAATCCAGACTGAGCTGCCGAACCCCAAGAGCAACCTTGGCCTTCCGGTTGCGTGGCAGGGTTTGGTCGACCGTCGTTGGACGGACTCGGTGGCGCGCGACAACGCTCGAGATTTCAACAGGCATCCCATTCCGAGGCTAGTTCCAGCTCAACTGCGCTTGGGCGATCAAATTCTCCAAGCGCGCGGGCTTGACCAAGTGCGCGTCGAAGCCGCAAGCCGCCGTTCGTTCGCGCGAACCTTGATCTCCCCAAGCCGTGAGCGCGACGATTCGCGTCGGGGGGAACCATTCAGCGCCGCGCAGCGCCGACGCCACTTGGTATCCGTCCATCCCGGGCATGCCCAAATCGAGAAGAATAAGATTCGGTCCGAAGCTCTTCGCCAATTTGACGGCCTCCTCGCCACCATGGGCGACGGCGACTTCATAGCCTTTAAAAGCCATAAATTCGGCGACCAAATCCGCCGCGTCGGCGTTGTCGTCGACAACCAGCACCCGGCAACCTTTGTCCATTTGTCCCATCGTGAGTCTCCTGAGATGGCGCTTGCCAGGCGCGGATGAGATATGTTCACAGCATACTCCCAAGCGCGATTTCCTTCATTGCTGCACGGAAAATATCTTTACGGTGTTGCGCGTTAGCCTTGTTGAAAATGACAAAAATTTGAGGAAATCTCGTTTTGCTCCCGATGACCGTGCGCTCCGAACCAGGGATTTTTCAACAAATCGACGGGAAAATGTCCTAACCGACTTCAAAGACAAGCGCAAGCCTCTCGGGTCGACCACACGGCATTGCTGAAAATTAATAAATTTAAGCTTCGACTGGTTTATCATGGCAGGTTCGTTGCGCCAACCGCCACATGGGATACGCGGCTGCCGACTGAATGAAATTTTGACAATGATTCGTTTCAAGCTTGCAGTCGATGCCGATCCGCAGACCGACTGGGTGAAATGAGGGATCAAACGACATGATGCTGGCGACCGATCAAAATCCAGACGAGCATGGGATCACTCCACGAGCTCGGCAATTCCTCGCTCTGCGAGAGTCCGTGATGGAGCGATGGGAGCGCGAAGTGCGCGCGCGCGTCGAAGGCGCCGCCACGTTGCTTCGACCTGTGCTGACCAACACGCTTCCTGCGTTCTTCGACAACATCGGCGAAGCGCTCAGCGCTGAACATCCTCGAAGAAACGCCACGAGCTCAAACAATTCGGCGGCAGTGCACGGCGGCGAGCGGGCCAGGATGACGTCCTATGGTCCGGACCAAGTCGTCCACGAATACCAAATTTTGCGCTAGGCGATTGCTGCCGAAGCGACGACGCGGTTGGATTTGAGTCCCAAGGAATGGGCAGTCATCGACCGCTCGATCAACGCGGCGGTGCGCGAGGCGATCCGCGAATTCGCTTCCATTCAGGACGATCTGCGCCGCAAGCTCGCGGGAGCGCTTTCGCACGACATGCGCACGCCCTTGGCCGTCATCTCAACCGGCGCCCAGCTGATTGAATTGTCCAACGATCTCTCGACCAACAGACAGTTTGCGGGAAAGATCAAAGCCAACGCGCGCAGGCTTGAAGACATGATGTCCGACCTTCTGGACGCCTTGACCTCCAAAGCAAGCGATCAGCTTCCTTTGCAGCTTTCCGAATTCGACATCGCCGAGCTTCTCGCGGAGGTAGCCAAAGGCTACGCCGGAAACCATGCGTTGGAATTCTCAGTGACGGCGGAGTCGACGCGTGGATGGTGGTGTCGAAACACGCTCCAACGCGCGGTGAAAAATCTGATCAACAACGCGTTGACGCATGGGGCCGGCCGCAAGATCGGGTTGGCGACAAGCCATGTGCGCGGGCGCATGATGCTTTCGGTTCACAACGATGGGCAGCCGATTCCCAAGGAAAAGCAAAACGAAATTTTCGAATACGGCTCGCGCGGCGCAAGCCCGGCGGCGTCGGGCTGGGGGCTGGGCCTTGCCTTCGTGAAGCGCGCCACTGAAAGCCACGGGGGAAGCATCGCGGTCGACAGCTCCGAACAGACCGGCACCACGTTCCTCATCGATATTCCAATCGACTGCCGCCCTTTCGTCAAGAGCACAGCTGGCTGATTGTCAAATGTTGGCGTAGCTCTTGCCGCCTGTTGCGCTCGGCCGTGAATGGTGTTTCTAAGTGCAGTCGGCATGGTTGGTCGCCATGCCGATCCGTTTAACTTGTCTATGATTCGCTTGCCACAGCAGTCACCTAGCGTCAGCAACTGCTTTCGGTTTCTTCCTGCTTGTAGTGCCGACCTATAGATTTTCAGCCTGCCGCCCTGCTGTGCTGGCCTGAACGGCCGAGATCGGCCAAAAGCGGACTTGTCAAACTACGGTTTCACTACTTGAATTCGTGCTGAATGAGCTTGCCTTATCGGGGTAAACGTTACAATGGGTTTTGATGACTGACAGATCACCCAATGAATGTGCCTCAATGTGGCAATAGAAGAAACATCGTTGTCCTCGGTGCTTCTGCAGGCGGCGTCGAAGCCCTGCAGACGATGTTCGCCAGTTTGCCATCGGATACGGCAGCGAGCTTCTTCGTCGTGTTGCATATTTCACCCCATTCTCCGAGTCAGCTCGCCCGTATCCTGCAAAGAGTGACATCAATGCATGTCACCTCTGCCGAGGATCATCAGGCCATCATGCCCAACACGGTGTATGTTGCAACGCCCGACCGTCACCTGATGATCGAAGGCGATCGGCTCCGTGTCACGCGTGGCCCAAAGGAGTGTCGCGTCAGACCGGCGATCGATGTACTGTTCCGCTCCGCCGCATTGACATGTGGGCCGCGCGTCATAGGCGTTATCCTGAGCGGTGCTCTCGATGATGGGACAGCCGGGCTTTGGCAGATTAAAGATCGAAAGGGGCTGGCGTTCGTCCAGGCTCCCGAAGAAGCGCAGTACAGATCGATGCCCGATAGCGCAATCGAACACGTTGACGTGGATTTCGTCGGCACAATCGAGCAGCTAAGCGCCGCGTTAACACGGGAGACTATCTGTCACGCTTCATTACCAATTTTGCACGCGCCACGGATCAGCCAGGAAGTCGAAAACGAGGTTGCACTGGAGGGAAATGGAATGTATGCCGACGTGATGAAGCTCGGTAAGGTGTCGAATTACACCTGCCCAGAGTGCCACGGTGTGCTTGTGCAGATCGAAGACGGTATGCTCGTGCGCTTTCGCTGCCATACAGGCCATGCCTACTCGTTCAAGTCGTTGCTTGTCGAGGTTAATGAAGCGGTAGATGCGAGCTTGTGGTCGACGGTGAGAGCAATAGAAGAACGTATCCTTATCTTGAAGCAATTCGCCGATCTCGCCGAGGCGGCCGGCAAGGTAGCCGAGGCATTGAGCTTACGTCAGAAAGCAAATGTAGCCGAGGAAAAATGTGCATCGCTGCGCGCCCTTGTACTCGATACGGAGTTCTTTGCCAATGACTGAAAAGGGTGCTCTTCCATACTCGGCGCATCGTTCATGCTGATAAGAATTTTTTATCGTTTCTGTCGAACAGTTTAATGATTACACTACACTGGAGTGCTTAATTCGCCTAAAGCCTCCGATGAACGATACCGCCGCTTTACCCAGCACGCCGCCGACCGAACCTGATGTCGTGCCGAGCACAATCCAGTTCCCCGTCGTCGGTATTGGTGCGTCTGCCGGCGGGTTACCCGCCCTGCAGCGCTTCTTCGAGAACTTGCCGCAAAAAACCGGCATGGCATTCGTTGTCATCTTGCACCTGTCACCCAAGCACACCAGCACCGCCGACCAAGTGCTCCAGCGGACCACGCGCATGCCAGTTGTTCAGGTCGTCAAAGCCACGCAGATCGAGGCCGACCACATCTACGTTATTCCGCCCAACCATCATCTGACGATGATCGACGGCTTCCTTGGTCTGAGGCCGCAGGAGCGCCCCCGCGGCACCCACATTGCCATTGACCTTTTTTTCCGCATGCTGGCTGAAGTGCATCGCGAACGCTCGGTGGCGATCGTGCTGTCGGGCACCGGCTCAGACGGCGCTGTCGGTATCACGCGTATCAAAGAACAGGGTGGCATTACGATGGCGCAGCTGCCCGCCGACGCCGAGCATAACAGCATGCCAGAAGCGGCGATCCGCACTGGCACCGTGGACTTCGTGCTGCCCGTGACCGAGATGCCGCAGAAGCTGATCGATCTGTGGCAAAACGCGCGCATCATTGAGCTGCCGCCGACTGGCGATGGCGAGGGTTCTATTGCGCACCTGCCAGGTGAAGACAAGGCTCAGCTTGCTGAGGAAGCGCTGCAGCGTGTCGTACTACTCCTGCTAAACCGTACCGGCCACGACTTCAAGCAATATAAGCGCGCCACCGTGCTGCGCCGTATCGAGCGGCGCATGCAGGTACGGACCATGCACACCCTTCCGGAGTACTGCAAGCTACTGGAAGACGATCCGCGCGAATGCAATAATCTGCTGTCCGACATGTTGATCGGCGTGACCAATTTTTTCCGCGACCGCGAAGCTTTTGACGCCGTCGAGCGCGAAATCATTCCAGAACTGTTCAAGGACAAGAGCGCGACCGATGAGGTCAGGGTCTGGACGGCCGCCTGCTCTACCGGCGAAGAAGCATACTCGTTGGCGATGCTGCTGGCCGACCATGCCGGTGAGATGGCGCACCCTCCACGCTACCAGGTCTTCGCGTCCGACATCGACAACGACGCCCTTGCCCAAGCACGGAGTGGCACTTATCCGGCTTCAATCCTGACTGACATCGCGCCCTCGCGCCTGCGGCGTCATTTTAATAAGGACGATGATAGCTACAAAATCCGCAAAGGCGTCCGCGACCATATCCTGTTCGCTTCACACAACGTTTTGCACGATCCACCGTTCTCGCGGCTCGACATGGTCTCCTGCCGCAACCTGTTGATTTACCTGAATCGCGAAGTCCAGGCGCAGGTACTCGAGATGTTCCACTTCGCCCTCAAACCTGGCGGTTACCTGTTCTTGGGCAGCTCCGAGTCGGCCGAGTCGGTTACGGATTTCTTCGTCCCAGTAGACAAGAAAAATCGTATCTACCGCGCCCGCACTCGCACTGTCTCGCGCACCATGAGCCCCGGCATCGAGCTGCCGAGCCGCGTCAGCCGACTGCCCGAATCGATCCAGCGTCCGCCACCGCGGCGTCAGTTTTCGTATGGAGAGGTGCACCAGCGTGCAATTGCGCTGGCATCATCGCCCTCGCTGATGCTGGATCGCGAATCGAACATCGTCTACACATCGCAACGCGCAGGCCAGTTTCTGCGTCTGGGCGACGGCGAGCCATCGCGCAACGTACTAGGACTGATCACGCCTGAATTGCGTCTTGAACTGCGCAGCGCGCTGTACCAGATCCAGCAGGGAAATACGGCCATCGACTGCCGCCACATCCTGGTCGATGTGCTGGGGCGCAGCACTATCATCGGCATGAAGGTATCTTCGTTTCGCGACGAAGACAGCTCGGAAAGCTTCACGCTGGTCGTATTCAACGATGTGCCGCCCGAGGTGATGCCCGTCTCGGCCGGCGTCCTGCGCGACGACCAAGTCTTAGCCCAGCTCGAGGCCGAGTTGCAACGTACCAAAGAGCAGTTGCAGGAGACCATCGAGCATTCCGAGATCTCAACCGAAGAACTGCGCGCATCCAATGAAGAACTCCAGGCGATCAACGAAGAGCTGCGCTCGGCCACCGAGGAACTCGAGACCAGCAAGGAAGAATTGCAGTCGGTAAACGAGGAGCTCATTACTGTAAACTACGAGCTCAAGGTAAAGGTCGAGGAAACCAGCAAGGCCAATGACGACCTTAACAACCTGATCGCCTTGACGGACATCGCCACAGTGTTCGTCGACCGCGGACTGCGCATCAAGCGCTTTACGCCGCGCACTACCGATATCTTCAGTGTGATCGCCTCGGACCTTGGCCGCTCGTTGCTGGACCTGAACCATCGCCTGGACTATGACCAGCTCGCCGACGACGTCACTGCCACGTTTGAGACATTGCGCCCGGTCGAGCGCGAGGTCCGTAGCAATAACGGCCGCTGGTACATCGTACGCCTGCTGCCCTACCGCACCACCGAAGACAGGATCGAGGGCGCGATCATGACCTTCTTCGACATTAGTGAACGTCGCCATGCGGAGGAGCAGGCGCGCGTCAACGAAGCGCGCATGCAAATGGTGGCAGAAAGCACGCACGACTACGCCATCATCTCAATCGACGCCGAAGGCCGGGCCACCAGCTGGAACAAGGGCGCCGAGCGCCTGTTCGGCTACACCGAAACCGAGATGCTCGGCAATTCGCTTGAAGTCCTGTACACGCCTGAGGACCGCGAGCGTGGTGCGCGCGAGGACGAAATGTATCGCGCCCGCGACGAGGGCCGTTCTGAGGATGGACGCTGGCATCTGCGCAAGGACGGCAGCCGCTTCTATGCCAGTGGCGTCACCAATCCTCTCGGGCCGGGCGCGGCATACGGCTATGCCAAGATCGCGCGCGACGAAACTCAGCGCCTTCGCCAGATGAGCGAACGCGACGAAGCGATGAGCCACGAGCGTACCGGCGCCGAGCATGCCTCAGCCGTCAAGGACCAATTCCTTGCGATCATGTCGCATGAACTCCGCCAACCGCTCAACATGATCAGCATTAATGCCGACGTGCTGGCACGCATTCCCGAAGTGCGCGCCTCCAGCCTCGCTGTGCGTTGCGCCGAAACGATTCGCACTTCCGTCGTTAGCCAAGCTAAGATCATCGAAGACCTGCTCGACCTGTCGCGCATCCGTACCGGCAAGATGGCCCTTTCGGTGGCGCCAATCCAGGCCAGTAAGGTGGTCGAAGCCATTATCGACGTGGCGCGGGCCGACCCGTCCGCCCAGGGGCTGCAATTTGCAACCAGCATCGACGACACCTTGGCCGTGATGGCCGACGCCGTGCGTTTCGAGCAAATTGTCATGAATCTGCTCAGCAACGCGATTAAGTTCACACCACAAGGTGGCCAGATCGCAGTGAACCTTGCTGCCGATCACGGCATGATGCGGCTCGACGTGGTGGACAGCGGCCAAGGCATTGCGTCGGCCAGCCTGGACAAGGTGTTCGAGATGTTCGGCCAGCCGAATTCGGTCACCACTCGCGCCAAAGGTGGACTGGGCATTGGCCTCGCGCTTGTTCGGGAACTCGTCAGCCTGCATGGCGGACGCATCCAAGTTCATTCGGAAGGCATCGGCAAGGGCGCCTGTTTCACGGTCTGGCTGCCGCTCGTCGAGCAAGATGGCGATGCGGTTGGCGGCGTACCAGACGACGAGCAGCTCGACATTGCCGGACTACGTGTGCTGCTGGTCGACGACGTCGAGGATGCAGTAATGATTATGCAATCGCTGCTGGAAATGTACGGCGCCAAGGTGCAGGTCGCTACCAGCGCCCGGCAAGCCCTCGACATTCTCTTGCGCGAGGATATCGAGCTACTTGTGTCCGATATCTCAATGCCCGACATGGATGGCTATGGGCTGCTGCGCGAGATCCGCAAAATGCCGCGTTATGCTGGCCTGCCAGCAGTCGCGGTGACGGGACTAGGACGCGAGCAAGACATTGCCGCAGCGCGTGAAGCAGGCTTTTCGGCCCACCTCGGCAAGCCACTAGAGGTTGAGCGCCTGCTGTCAATCATTTCAGGCTTGCACAAGCGGCAGGCATGATTCTAAACCTCGTACGTAGGTCGCTCGACGGGACGGTGTAGAAATATGTCGTCACGTTACTCGCTAGTCTTACACTAAGACGTCTAGCCCTCAGTGAGACGTTTAAAGAACACGTCGAGAAAGGTACATTCTTATGCACATACCCAATCATCGTGCTTGGCTCTGTTCCGGCCGGTCATAACGGGCCGTGGGTTCCACTCTGGCAACCCGCTCTGCTATTTGGACGGCTAATATCGACCAATAGCAAACGGCTTTGTTGAGCAAATCAAGCAAAGGCCGAGCTGACGCTATTTGTAGTTCGTTTTATAACACTGGGACCGTCATCGGGGTACCCAGCCGAGTAAAGCGGTTCAGCACGGCAGCTCGTACCTGTAGCTCAGCGACCTGACGGTCAAAATCACGCGCCATGACGCGTTCGCCCAGCAGCTTGAAGCAGCGCATTTTGGTTTCGACAAGGCTGCGCCGGTGGTAGCCGCTCCATTTTTTCCAGATCGCCCGGCCCAGTCTGCGTGTCGTGTGCAGAATCTCGTTGCGGGCGTCCGCGCCGCGGCGATTGGTCTTCCAGGGTTTGGCGTTCTTTCGGGTCGGGATGATGGCATGCGCTTCGCGCAAAGCAATGGCCTCATGGCAGTCCTTCGTGTCGTACGCGCCGTCGCCGCTGACGCTGGCAATGCGCTCATCGGCAGCAATCTGGTCGAGCAGCCCCGGCAGGACAGGTGCATCGCCGATGCTGTTATCGGTCACCTCCATGGCACGGATTTCGAGCGTGGACGCGTCGATTCCGAGGTGCACCTTGCGCCATTGGCGCCGGTAGTCTGCGCCATGCTTTTTCCTCTTCCATTCGCCTTCGCCCAGCATCTTGATGCCTGTGCTGTCCACCAGCAGATGCAAGCCCGTCGTGGTCGGTACTGCCCCGATCGCCACTTGCAGCGTTTTCTGCCGCCGGCTGATCGTACTGAAGTCCGGTGCCGGCCAGTCCAGCCCGGCCAGGCGCAGCATGCTTTGCGTCATGCCCATGGCCTGGCGCAGCGGCAAATTGAATAGGCACTTGATGCTCAGACAGAACTGGATTGCCTCGTCGCTGAACGTCTGGCTGCGCCCACGCTTGCCGCTCGGCTGACCATGCCAGTTCATCGTCGGATCAAGCCAGATGAGCAGCGAGCCGCGTGCCTTGAGCGCTTCGTTGTACGTCTTCCAGTTGGTCGTGCGGTACTTCTGCGGAGCTGGTTTCATCTGTTCAGGCTACCAGACCTCACGGCCGTACGCTGGTCGGGGCTGATTTGCGCAACAAAGCCACGCTCAAGTGCAAAGTTATCATCTATGAAAACGCGTTCTTTGGGCCTGTAGAAATCAACGGCGTGCGTCTGTCCGAAACCGCTGTTGCCAAGAAATACGCTAGCCAAATAGCAGGGGTTGTGCAGATCTACGAACTGGATCCAGGTACTGGTGGTGCTGACCTGCGTGAAACGATGGCAAACAAGCTTACCTTCGATGAAGCACAGGCTTTCTCAGGTTTTCGGCTCATGCGCAAGCAACGGCTCAAGATGTTTGAACGCGCAATTTTTAACCAGCTTGCTGCGATTGGACTATAAATGAATATCGAATCGGAAAAAAAACGTATCGCTGAAGCTGTGTTTGCTGTAACCGGGCAGAGGCTGCCGGAGGACGATGCGCTTGTTGTCGCCGCACTTTTTTACGCAAATACGGTACGACGAGCTGGCGATGTAGCTGTGCAGGCAATTACTGATGCCGGCAGCCAAATGACCGAGGATATCAAGAAAACGCTCGACGAAGCCATTGCTGCGATACAGGCCTCGGTTGACCAACTGCAGGCCGATGTACAAAAGGCAGCGAAGGCAGCCGAGTCAGCGTCCCAGGTCGCTTTGGCGGTTTCTCGTCAGGCTGCAATTCAGCAAGGAGCTTTCGTCGAGATATTGGACGCTGGAATGAACAAGCACACGCAGAAGGTTTTACGTGGCCAGCGGGAGCCTGTCGTCAAAGAGATCGTGCCGCGCCTGCGTATGTTAGCTGCTGGGTTAGGGGGAGCTCTAGCATTCGGGTTGGCGAACTTTGCGGCCTGTGGGTACAGCCTATCATGGGTGAACGACGCATCTACTGGCCGAGAGTTCCTCCGCGCAGTGCCCTACCTGTCGCCCGATTTGAGGGCGGCACTCATTGCCGAACTTGAGAAATTTCAACACAACAAGTAGCCGGCCGTCCACCTAGCATGTCCGACTAGCGCCGCTGAGTTCGTTTGGTACCGGGGTTACATGAACGAGCACGTCGATGACGTGATGCCAGCGGCGCGCATAGGGGAGTTGCAACAAGTGAAGAGAGTATATGCAAGCATCCCAAGTCGAAAACACAAAGGTTACAGGCGCCGAACGCGGCCGTAAGGATGCAGTTCGTGCTTTCCACTGAGCTAAGCTTCGTCCTGCCGCCACATACGGTGGCTGGGCATGATCGATGCTCGGCCCACGCGGCATTGCGAGGCAAGGGCGACTACCGGGCCGGTAACTAACGTCACAAGACCATATTGGCATCTGGTCATGGTTGCGTTCGCTGGTGCTTTGTCTTCGCTGGACCGATCTTCGCCCCTTGCGGCTACCGTTTTTCATAGACGAGCAATTCGTCGGTCGGACGCCAGCTTTGCGTGCTCTGCCGCTCCTTGATCGCGACTTGAAGGCCTGGCTGATTACTGACATCGAGAAGCGCCAACCTCGCAAATAAGCGACCCATCTGAAGCCGGCCACGCATCGCTGAGCACTCCGATTCTCGGCAGCCTAGTTGACTCGCGCCGCTTTAGTCGCTTGCTATTGTTCGTTCTTGGACGAGTACGCACCCAGCGCGCAGCGCCATCAACAGGGCACCGACCCGTTGCCACAGCAAAGCGAGGGATGTATGCGCGCCGACCATACGAAAAGAATACGAAGATCATCGGCACGGACCAGGTACGCGCGAGTGCCAGAAAGTACTGCGCCTCCTTCACCATACGAAGGTCCGCCTTGCAACGCAAGCCCTTAGAAGCTGGGGAACCGATGTCGCCGGTAGTGCACGTTGAGCGTGTAATGTACTTGTACCATCACACGGGCCATGCGGTGACCCTCGGTTGGCTGGACTTTCTTGTATTGGCGAGGACGATATGCCGCGACATTGATTGGCGTCGCATCCTGGCATCTACTGAAAATGGTTGCATCAGACGCTTACTCGGTCCTTTCTAAATCGCACAGCAAGCACCTAAGGGCACTGAGATTGATAGACCCGGTCTGTGCCATGCATGTCACAGAGTGACTTGAGGTAATCATGGAACAGCGAATTTAGGTATGTATGGACAAGCTGGCAGTCCTCGTGGGTATCAGGCATATGCTGAAATGTCATATTCCCGATTAACAAACAGCTAAACCCTTACACCAACCCTCCAGACACGTTCTGGGCGACTCAAAGACCGCCCGTCGCCTGACCGCCCTCGCCACGGTACTAAAAGAGTGAAGGGAGTGAAAAGAACAAAAAGAGAGCAGAGAATGCCCCCGGCCCGTCACCGCCAGTCCGAGGCAGGGGCTTACCCCATCGGGTTGGTCGGCACCCTTGTTTGTTAATCGAATTTATGACATAATGATTGGTGAGAAATTTCGCCCTGCTGTCGTATTCGACCCACGCCGACGCCTTCGCCACCCCAACCGATCAAGCTACTTATGACCGTGTCCAACCAGTGGGACGCCAATCCTGTCGCCGCTTTCCAGGCCTTCATCGACAGTCCCGACTTCGTCAAGACCAGCCGACGCCTCGGCCAGGGCACCCCGTCGCCGGTTTCCAAAAGGTCGGCCCACGTCTACAAGGCCATGTTCAATAAATTCGCATATTGGATGCACGCTGAGCGCCGCGCGTTCTCGCATCTGGGCGAACAGGATCTGGTGGGCTTCGTCAGCCAGCTGCGCGGCAAGGGCGAGCAGGACAGCGGCATCACGCAACGCTACCTGCGGCTGATCGAACGCTGCTTCGAACATCTGGCCGTCGCCCCTAATCCAGCCACGATCGCACTCAAACTGGCCACCGACAACCACTACCTCGGCAAAGACAAGCGCATGGCCGTGCTCGATGCCAATCAGGTCGACCTGTTCGTCAGCGCCCTGCCCCCGATGCGGCCGGCGACCAGGACGCGCAGCGACCGCAAACCGCTCGGCTGGAAGCAGCGCCGTACACACGCGATGCAGGCCACGATCCTGTTCAGCGGGCTTCGCGTGGCCGAAGCCGTAGGCCTGCAGATCACGGAAGTGGACGATCCATTGGGCGAGGGCGATATCGCACTCAGGATCACGCCCGAAGGCAAACACGACACGAGCTATGAGCACAGTACGATCCTGCGCAACTACGGTGCAGTGGCGCTACGAGCCTGGCTGATCGAGCGCAAGCAGCTCGACATTCCCGGGTCACTGGTGTTTCCCTCGAACGTGAGGGGTGAGCCGCTAGAACCAGGAACGGTCTATGACCAGGTCAAGGCCACGTTCGAACGCGCTGGCATCGAGGTCGGGCGCCAGGGCGCTCGCACCTTGCGTAACACGTTTGCAGTGGGAAAATTACAGGAGGGCGTGGATCGTGAGGAAGTCAGAGAGTACCTCGGCCTCGCCCTTGACCGCTCGACAGAAATCTATGAACTGGCTGCTGGCTGTCCGAAAAAGGCAGTGATGTGAACAGGACGGGACAGGCTTAGCATGCGGTCGATCGATAAATGAAAGTTTCCGAAATCGCTGTTATTCTTGACCAAGCCAAGCTGCCGGCGTTGACTCGCGAGCAGCTGCACGAACTGGCCAGGTCCGACGCGGGCAAAGGCTTTGGGCTGGCGCTGCGCGCGTTCGCCGCGGGCGACGTTGCGCAGCGTGACGCGCTCGAGGCGACGGTGCGCGCGGTCGACCCGCGCGTGCGCGCAACGTTGCGCGGTTTGGGCGCCAGCGCAGCACTCGACGAGCTTGTGGCGATCGCACGCGTGGAGCAGCGCCGGTTCTTCGATGCCGTCGAGGCGATCGCGCAGCGCAGCACCCGCGCGGCCGGTGCGCGTCGCTACCTGGTCGAGCTGGGCGTCGTACCCGCCCTCACCTCTTCGCCAGCTGCGGAGCGGGCGGCGCCGCCGTACTACAGCTTCCACATCTTCGGCTCGTCCGCTGCGCTGTGCATCAGCGAAGCGTGCACGAGAAAGGGCAACCAGCACACGGTCCAGATCGAGGGCACGATCGCCCTGGGCGGCGCCGGCGGCCGCCGCGCGTTCGACTGGCCGAACAAGATCACGGTCCAGCTCACGGTGCAGGAGTGCTACCAGCTGCTGGCGCTGCTCGAAAACAAGCTAAGGTCGTTGAAATTCGACGGTCATGGTCGCGAGCACGACAAGTCGCTTTGGATCGAGTTCCAAGACTCGCACTACTTCGTCAGGCTCATCCAACGCAATCGCACGGCGGTCTCGGTACCGGTGAGCGCCGTGGACGCGATCCCGATCGTTTCACTGCTGTATAAGCAGCTGCTCGCGAATGAGCCTCACCTGGCCGTGTCCCACATCCAGACGATGACCGATCGACTTGCCTCCATGACCGAGGCGATGCTCACTCGAGGCGTGCGGCGCTGAACGTGCGCGTCTTAGGGTTGGCCTTGTTTTAGGCTGATCGCACCTGTCTTAAGTCCGTAATCGACGTGAGGGAGCTTCGCTCGTCAAAATACCTGAACAATCTGATCGAGCAGGACCATCGCAACATAAAGACCAGGCTGGGTGTCATGCTCGGACTGAAGAGCTTCGCTTCCGCTGCCACGACAATTCGTGGCGTTGAGCTCATGCATCGCATTCGCAAAGGCCAGTTTGACCTGCGAGCCCTGGCAACTCAGGGGCAAACTCCGTCCGAAGTCTGGGCAGCTGTCCTGGCTGCATGAACTGACAGGGCATCCGGCTCAGCCTACTCTCCCCCATCCAGAATTTGCACCAGAACCGGCGACTGTCGCTTAGCGTCCGTGACGCGCATTCTGCGCGAGCAGCCATGCCTCGGGTTGTTGGTGTTTCGGGGTTTGCAGCAGGCTGACCGGTCGTGCGAGTCGGTTGACGCTTAAATCAAGACCTGACTCTTGTCCGCAAAGTGGGACAATTTTTCCACCGTCGGTTCACCCCAAAGGGCGTCCGCGTACCATAGGCTGAGGGCGGTACGCGTCACACCGTGCTCGAGTGCTTTATCGAGCGTCGGTACTTTGCCGGTGGCCTGCCCTTTGAACTGTTCGTAGGTCGCCGTGCGCTGGTCAGCATCCATTTCCTTGAACACGTCCAGAGCGAGCTTGGCACGTGCAGCCAAAAAGCGCTCGAGCAAGGTCGGGCCATCTGGCACTACACCATTTTTGACCTTTGGTTCGGCCTTTTTTTCTGGCAGTTTTGCATCGCTCTTTAATGCCCAGCGCAGATACGCGACCTTCGAATGGATCGGTCCGCCACTGGCGGCGCTGATCCGCGCCTCGACCACTGCCAGGGCCTGGCTGATTTTCTCGTCCGAATACTCACCGATGACGTTACTGCCCTCTTGCTGAGTCATGCCCAAGGCCATCAACTTTTCGAGCAAGCTCAGGTCGATCGTAAAGGGGGTGCGTGGTTCGTTCTGGGTCTCGGGCTTGAACTCGACGCGGAACTGCAATTGCTGGACGCGCCGGCCCAGCTTGTGCTCGATGAGTTCCACCTCGATGTCAGTCACGCGATTGACTTCGGCGATGGCATTTTTGAGGACGTCCCGCTTGAAGTACTTGTACTCAGGGAGATCTTCTGGTTTTTCCGGCATCGGGTTACCCGTGAGTAGTCCGTACCAGTGCTCGACACTGTACGTCGACGTCAATTTCGATGGATTGGTCGCATAACGTCGGCACAACTCGTACAGTGCGAGCGCCGTGCCTGATTTGAGTAAGCCTTGGTAGTGAATGCTGAGCCGGGTATAGGTTTCCGGCTGCATCACACTTTCGTGCACTTCGGGCGGGAAGGCGAACCCGACCCACACTTGGCCGCTACGGCTGTGTAGGCCCTTCGGATTGACGAACGTGACCGACGCAATCAGACGCTCACTTGTCCACTGACGATCAGTCTCCAGCAGCAGTTTGATGTCTTGCATTTCTGCGATCTGCTCGCGCAGAAACTGCATGTCGCGGCTGTCATAGCTGGCATTTCTGGCCAAGACCGAGAGCGGCACCCAAAAGTATTTTTGCGCCGCTGGCGTGTCGATCGGCGCGTCTTGTCCCAGCTTACGAATGCGCTGGGCGTGGTACATAAGGACGTTGAAGACCTTGCGATTTAATAGGGTTAGTCGGCCCGACACGACCCGTAAACCAATCGCTTCGTTGGACTTACGGATCTCCAACTCTGAACGTGGCGCTGGGGGCTTGTTCGCCATGTCGACGAGATCGCCACTAGCGGCAGCGGTGTCTTTGCTCTTGTCTGCCACTTGCCCTTCCCCCGTCCTCGCCACGCCGCGTTTACCAGTTGCCAACGTGCATTATTACATGAGTTATCAGGAGTGAGTCAAGCGTATTCACCTTAGTAAGGGTGAAATGTGGCTTTCACCAATCATCGTCTCCCTGTAATTCCTCACCTTCAAGCGCTGACAGCATACCGAGTCACCGTAAAAGCTCACCTTTAATCCATCCGGAGAACGCGCGCAAGGCTGGCGCATAAACGATGAGCCCGCAAGCACAACATCGAGGGCGAAACGCCACCAGGTGATGGTGATGACCAGCGTTTCCGATCATCTTAATTTTGGATGTCCCTGCACAAGCTCACCTTTGAGACCCGGAGCGACGATATGGTCCCTGTGGACCCTCACCTTCTACCGTGATCAGGACCATTCGCCGCAGGGTTGCCGGTAGCAGACACACGCCCAAGTCCACGTAGACCACAAAAACGTCAGTTCAAACAGCAGCCGATGCTACAACGGGGTCCCCGTACAATCTCACCTTCCGGGTCGGTTTGGCGTTTGAGCCCCTGAAACCACTCACCTTAACAAGCGATACGGGTGACAATCAAACTAAGCGCCGCTGATAGTCCGTTCGCCTTAAAATGTTGTCCTCGGTCAGCAACCAGAGGTCCCCGTAGGATCTCACTTTCAGCATCAAGGTCCCTGTGTATGCTCACCATTTCTTCCGCTCGTCCCCGGACGCACTCACCTTTGGTGCGCTACCTACCTGAACCCGCTCACCTTCGGTTCCTGCCCTCTCTCACCTGGCGCTCGCCCAGTCCCTGTACAGTCTCACCCATGTCCCTGTGAAATCTCACCGAAGTGACTGGACAGTCTCACCTCAATCTGGTGCAACCCGCATGGATACTGGCTTCCAGCGACCGTAAACAGGTAAACCAGGGTTAACTTTGTTTTTCAACCAAAACCACTCAATACATGTGGGTTTTTAGGCATTAGATCAAAAACCCCTAACCCGCTACTAGCTGACTAATATGACGGTGTAACGCGCGAAGGCTGGGTCCCTGACTCAATCGCCAGCATCATCGAGGACAACTGCAGTATGCGGTATCGGTTTCCAAATACGCTCGGCTGCATGGATGAGGCCTGTTCGCTATGTTTTGGGTATATCGGCGTGACTGAACGTCCGCATCCTGTTATGACCGACTGTTACCCGTTACTAGGCACTTGAATGTGCGCTGATACCAGCCTGCTATGTCCCCGTCGAAGCTCACCTGCCGATGCGCTAGTCCCTGTATCGGCTCACCAAAGCCATTCCACGTCCCTGCTCACACTCACCATTGAGGTTATGGGTACCTGAATGCACTCACCTTGTCTCCCTGCATCATCTCACCCGACAGCCTTGACCTCCCCGGAAGACCTCACCAATGTCCCTGTATGAGCTCACCGAAGTGACCGTACGGTCTCACCTCAAACCGCGGAGAACCGCATGGCTGCTGAGTTTCAGCGACCGTAAACAGGTAAACAGGGGTTAACTTTGTTTTTCAAATAAAACCTCTCAATACGTACACAATGTACATTGGTTTGCCAACACGACGCCCAACAGAACATCACAGACCTTATATTGCCTCACTGGACGTATGACTTTCTGCCGACATGTCGGTCTGCTAGCTGCGCTGGATACACAAACAAACGTCGAGCACGTGATTAACTCCCTGTAGGGTCTCACCTTACCTGCGCAGTTGGGAAGGGGTAGTTCCGATCCGCTGTCCCTATGGAAGCTCACCTTGGCTGTCGTCTGACGGGTGACTAGTGGGGCTAGAAGAGATTTTACGCGCACGCATGCGTGAGCTAGTCCCTGGCCAATCTCACCTTAGGAACGCCGCCGATCGTGCTCTACAGTTGGCGGCCTCACGACGCGATCTCGGGTCGCCCTACAGACAGGTCCCTGTAGGGGTTCACCTTTGAGACACCGCGTTCGGCTTTTGCCCGAATACGCGAAAACGACATAACGTTGCTGTACCAGTTCAGCTAGCACCGGATCAACTGCACCACATTCTGCAAGCTGTTCCAATACGACAAGCTCATTAGGCAAGTCCCTGTACGGTCTCACCTTAACCTAAGCGTTAGTGGGTAAACGTTCCTTGCAAGGCAAGCGCTTAAAGTTAGTAACCCGGGATTGTTGCAAGGATTTATCCTGAAATGTAGATCTTTTCCTTGCACGGAAGGATTGGTTAGGAGAAAATTACGACATCAAATTTCGGGGAGACGGACTTGGGACGTAAAACATTCAAGGTACAAGGCGTGGCAAAGCTGCTCGGGATTAGCGTAGATTCGGTACGCCGTGATGCGGACGAGGCCAGTCTGCAGATCGAGCGCCAAGGCGGAAGTGGACCAAAGACACGGATTTTTACGGTAGAAAACGTCTTCGATTTGGCGGCTTACCGCGCACGCAAATACAACCTCGCTCCCAAGCTCAAACGTATTTTGACGGTTTATGCGCCTAAGGGGGGCGTTGGCAAAACGACGATCAGCTCGAACATCGCGTGCATCCTTGCGCTGATGGGATTGCGCGTACTGGTGGTGGATCTCGACTTCCAAGCCAACCTCACGATTTCGTTCGGTTACGACCCTGAACTCACACCAGAAGAAGCCACAGCCGCGGGGCTCGCACAATCGACCTGTGTCGAGCATCACCTTGGTCATTTGTTACCGCAGTGGCAGCAAAATGGTGCGGTACGACCGCTCGCCGACGTGATCAAGAGGCCCTACGGCGAAAACGGCCCGCACCTGATTCCGTCAGAAGTGACGCTTGACCGACTCGAAGCGCTGTTTACGGTGGATGCCATTATGGGCAAGAAGCCAGAACTGGCGATTGCGCGCTGGCTTGACGAGGGACTGTCCGGCCGCAACCCGAACCTCGATCTCTCCCAGTATGACATCGTGATGTTCGACGCACCGCCAGCGAAGAACCAGACGACTCGCGGCGCCTTGCTCGCGAGTGATTTCGCGGTGGCGCCGGTGTCAATGGAGCGCTATAGCACGAAGTCGGTGTCGTATCTCGCGGACGTCATCGGCGAGATGAAAAACACGTATAGCAAGTTCCCCCAGTTGTCCGTACTCGGCAACTTCTTCGACGCGAAGCGGGTCCGGGTCGCGGCCCAGGTGATTGCACTGACCAGCAAGTACCCCGAAGCGTGGATGGACAACCAGATCAGCTCAAGCGAAGAATTCAAGAAGGTGCTTGACGAAGACGATGGCTTGCCACTGGCCTTGTCCCGCCCTACAAGTGCGCCTGCTGATGAGTTACGGGCGGCAACTCGTGAGTTGGTTGAGCGAATGGGCATGTTGAGCTTTAGCCCGCAGAAAGAAGGCCTGCGCGTGGCGTAAGCAGCGCTGGGCATGGATAGATACGGAGATTTTGTGACGAAACACCAGCAAACTGAGGCCGATTTCAATGCGTCCTTGGCCGAACGCCTGCGTAGCCCTGGCCGCACCACCGCGCCGATGCATATGAACGATTTACCGAGCGGTCCATCGAAATCCTTGACCGACCTGTTGAGTGACAGCCAGCAACAGGAACGTCAGCCGACCGATAAGATCGTGGTTGCGCCGACGGTAGAAGAAGTGACGTCGCCGTCGCGCCGCATTCCGCTGCACTTAATCGTCGACTCGCCCTATCAGCCGCGAAAAAAGTATGACGAGACCGAACTACAACTGCTCGGCGAAACCTTAAAAGGCCGTGGGCAAGACGAACCGATCACGGTTCGGGCGCTTGATAGCGGCAAATTCGAGCTGATCGCTGGTCATCGCCGCGTTCGCGCCGCACGGCTAGTTGGCTGGTCCGAACTTGACGCCCGCGTCATGCACTTATCTGACCGCGACGCGTGTTTGGCGACGCTGGTCCACAACGAAAGCAACGTCAAGCTGTCGGATTATGAACGCGGCTTGGCCTACCGGACGGCATTGAAGGAAGGCTACGCGTCGACGCAAGCTGAGGTGGCAACTGTGTTCGGTTGCACACAAGCCCGCGTGTCTCAATGTTTGAGCCTGTTCGATTTGCCCGTATCGCTGCTCGAACTCATGGCGAAGTACCCGGAACTTGTCACCTATCGCAAGGCGCGGGTCATCAAAGAGGCATTAGCCAAACATCCAGATGGCGAGAACACGATCGTGCGCTCCGCCGAGGTGTTGATTGACAAACCCCAGATGGACCAAGCTGAGCTGCGCGCCGTGCTGCTCAAGCCGTTTGAGGCGAAGCGGGTTCGCACCAAGGCACCGACACCACGCACCATCAGCGACAAGAACGGTGAATCCGCCTTTCGCGTCCAAGTGAAGTCGCGCGATATCGTTATTCAGGTCGAAGATGGGGTCGACGTCGATGTTGCCCTGCAGCGCGCCATGGCGGCGTTGCGGGAGTTGGCTGGTACCCTCGAGCTCCCTAAGAGGGACAAGTTGTCGAAGACGTCTGGTTGATCGAGCGTCGCCTCGTCGTGAGTGACATGGAAAACGTGTCGCGCCGGGGCAATGAGTAGTTTAAGGGTGCCGGTAGCGCCCTTTGTTGTTCTAGCGGCGATGCGTTCATCCCGGCGCCGAGCAGTTAAAGCTAAATCTGATCGTTTTGCGTGAGGAGACTGGCTCCTAGGCTGTAGGCTCCAGACGTCCATTTCGACCCAAGCGATAGACGTAGACATACTGCCCCTCTTCATCGTCGCGATCGGGAACCGCTGACACGCGATACCGCACCCGACGTACCACTTCACCAATACGGAGCGGCACCGCTCTACCGAACAAAGGTGAGAGCCTACAGGGACTCACCATCTGGCCTGACCTATCAATTTGACATACCAGGGCACGTGCGCTGCCCATAGTGGGGCGTACGACGTGTTAGCGGCCATTTACCAATGTCCGGTCGCAAAAACGGGCGCCTACGCCTCGTGCTGAAATCGAAAGGTGAGCGTCTACGTGAAGCGGGATGTACGGGATGTGTAGATCGCATGAGCATCGCAATGCTGGCGGTGCGTCGTTCATATGCAATGACGGTCATTCCAGTCTTCCCGCAGGTTATTGCTGCTCTGCTTGGATGCATGCGGAGAAAACCTGACGCTCTTTAGTCAGCCCACATGGCATCGGCCATAAGGTGAGCTTCGCCAGGGACTGTCCTACTGCCGCTGCTGAGATGTGCTTTCCTTGGCATCGGAGGCTGTTGTTCCACCAGCGTGGCATGCCGCAGGCACCAGTCTGTGCGACTGATCGCGTCATGCAGGTCAGTGCGATGTGGTTTACATGGTATTCGTTGCCTAATAGGCCTAGGTGGCGGTCCTCATTAAACGTGTGTCGGACGAAAGGTGAGCCCGCCAGGTAGGAGACGACGTTAGGGTGAGCCTTTACGGGGACTGTGTCGTGCGCGAACGCACCGTCTACACTGCGGAGACTCACAGGGCACGTACCCACTGCCATTCCCAAATAAGCCCCTGTACAGCAAATAGTCGATGTCGCTCTCGATAGAACACGTGGTTGCGACGCCTACTAGATTGGACGCTACTGCCATGGCTGTTGTTCTCAGAACGATGGGGTACCCAGCCTGATTCGCAGCGCCCTATCCCCTGAGCGCATCCGCAATCTGTTCAATCGCGTACATGGTTCTCGATAGGCATGAAGGTGTTGCCAATTGGAACGAGCACAGACGCCTTGGCGCGTGTATGGACGAGAGACGTCCTGAGCTTTCGCCGATGTATCCTGCGGAGATTCGGCATGTCGTCAAAAGGTGAGTACGATCAGGGACGTAATGCAAGCTTCATATGCTAGGTGGTTACGGCGCGCGGCGGCTAGCGTGGCAAGGTGACAAGTTTGCTGCATCATGCGACGGAAGCCGGGAAGTCGTGACTAATTGCCCGGATAGTACGATCGATGTGCGCGTATGCGCTCGACAGTTGGGCAGTGACCGCTGCTCGAATTTTGCAATATATGCTGCTTATAACCGGGTCGTGGTGACGGTTGTCGGGCAGCTGCGCCCACAACGGTAGTGACCGGACTGCAGAGAAAGGCCCGAACGATCGGTCCACGGTGCCGGCACCCGCGGGTGAGCCAACTTGGGTGATGGATGCGCTGTCGCGTGTAGCCACATTAATGCACTTGGTCTTTCGCATCGGTGAGACCTCACACGCGAAAGGCTGCTCAAACAGTCGCATCGTTTATGTGCACATGTGCGGTTTTCTTAATTGTGCGGGGCCGCTCGATTGTCTACTGCAACCCGAGGCGATGCGCACTCGGCTCTTACTTCGCGCTGTCCTTCTTACTCTGGCACGCGCTGATGTTCAGGAAGCGACAGTCATGCGAGCTGACGATCACAACCGCTTATGTTTGGTCGAGACCGTGCAAACGTCCAGGCTGTTGATATCGCAACCACGCGCGCCACTTCCTGTATGCAACGTGAAGCGTAATATAAGCTGCTTACAAAAAGGTCCAGCGATCTCATGTGCCCTCTATCTTATATAAGCTGCTTATAAATGGTTGTGGAACCATTGTCGCCGGATAGGGAGTGTCGGTCGACAGTCCGGATCTGATCCGTCACACCATCGCCTGCCATGTCGGTCTGAACGCTCACCAATTCGACTTCACATGCTGGACGGCCGCGTGCTGCTGATCTGCGTGGGCGTCGTGCCCCAGGCGGCGGGAACCACCCAATATAGTCACGTTGCTCGGCGGCGCGCCATCGCGCCGGACGCGGGTCCTTGCCAAGCGCCGCAAGTATAAGCTGCTTATAAATACGGAGTGTCGGAACGCGCGAGGTGTCGTCCGCCCGGCGTTATAAGTTGCTAATCTC